>CAXTDO010000524.1:0-5224 GCA_964242315.1 uncultured Flavihumibacter sp. | reverse complement strand
CTTTCCTTCCTCCCTGCGGAGAACGATAGTTCGGTTTGTAGTTTTTTGCTTCGCAAAAGGTGTGAAGTATGGGGTGAATGATTAATTATTAATGAAAAGCCTTTCCAAGACTGATGAAGAATTAATTATATAGCTTCTTACCGTTAATCATTAATAATTAATCATTCACCTCATCCCTGACTTCAGTACTGAAAATAAATCTCGGTAGCGCCATAACCATATGAAGAATGATACTGGTTGATGAACGACTTCACTTCTTTCTTATGCCTCAGCAGTTCATGGATCTCATCTTTTAGCCGTCCGCTGCCAAGACCGTGAATAACGATAAGCGATGGTTGCCGGTGCGCTACAGCCAAATCATAATATTTTTCAAAATGTTGTAGCTGCAGGCTTAGTATTTCATAATTGCTGAGACGCTGCCAATCATCAGAAATTTTTTCCATGTGGAGGTCTACGGAATATTTTGCAGGCTCCAGGTGATGCCGGGCTTTTGAGGCCTCATAAATTTTAAAACCACTGTTTGCAAGCTTCCCGAAATCCATCTTTTCTTCCACTACTTTATCGGGATATGTGTCGAATAATTTAAATGAGAATGACGGTTCATTCCTGGCCTTCAGTTCTTCTATTTTGCTGAAAACCTGCTTAGGACGCAGCTTCAGGGAAGTTTCATAATGGTCAGACTTTTTACGATCCTCAGTGATTAAAGAAAACTCGATACTGAAAGAAGGACTGTCGTTGATCTTTTCGTAAAGAATGTCATGCAGATAAAAATCCTGGTTATTGAATACCTGATTCTTCAACTCAAATTCGGGATCGCCGAGCAAATCAAGCTTGTAATCAAAATTATAACCCAGCGATGTGCCGTTTATCAGGTAAACTTTTAATAATTCCACAATCTCGTCGCCAAAAGTATCATTTTCAAATTTTGGGATAAACATCAGCCATACACCGTCTGTCTTTTTACTTTTGGTGGTAACTTTCTCACGTGGCACCTGGTCGATATAAGTCTTGGGAGCTTTTTTTTCAGGAAAAAGTTTTTTCTCGGTGAATCTCTTAAAATAAGGATATTCAAGCTGGTCGTTATAAACAGGGAATTTCACACCCCGTACTTCCACCATTACCATCTTATCGTTAATGCTGTCTATCACCGTTCCTTCTTCATTGGAATGCTTCACAACCACCTTATCTCCTATTTCAAATTTCATAAGCATAAAGTTAGGGAAAGATCAGGTATCAGGTGTCAGGTATCAGGTATGAGACGAATGATTAATGATTAATTATTAACGGTTAGATGCTATATAATTGATTCGTCATATCTTCGAAAGGCTTTTCGTTAATAATTAATAATTCATCATTCATCATTCACACCTGCTTCTCCAAATGACTGTGCTTCCTCCCATACAAAAAATAAATCACAAGCCCGATTACCAGCCATATAACAAAGCGCAGCCAGTTGGTATGACTTTCCTGCGCCATCAGGTAAAAACAACTGATAAGTCCTAATACGGGTAGCAATGAAAATGAGTGAACAAAGGAAAGAATGGCGATGATCAATGCCACTACCCAGAAAATAATCATTGGAACACCTTCGGGAGTGAATAACGCATTAAAATGAGCGGGATTAACATAAGCAACAATAGCAACAGCCAGCACAAACAAGGCAGGCACTATATATTTGCCATTGACAAACGGAACCCTGAATTTAGATTCAGGGCGTTTTTTCGACTTTTGCAACACCAGCACACCACCGCATACCAGCACAAAAGCAAACAAGGTTCCAATACTTGTCAATGCCAGCACTACGTTAAGATTCAAAAATAAAGCAGGTACAGCTACCAGTATCCCGGTTAAAATGGTAGAAAAGGAAGGTGTTCGGTAAACAGGATGCAATCTTGAAAATATTTTGGGCAGCAGCCCATCCCTGCTCATGCTCATCCATATTCTTGGTTGCCCAAGCTGAAATACCAGCATCACGCTTGCAGTGGCAATGACAGCACTTACGGCAACTATTCCGGAGATCCATTTCATGCCCCTTTCTTCAAATATCAGGGCTAAAGGATCACCTACATTGAGTTTTGTATAATGAACCATGCCGGTAAGCACCAGTGCAAGCAATACGTACAATACGGTACAAATAATAAGCGAATAAATCATTCCGCGTGGAAGGTCTTTTTGCGGGTTCTTACATTCTTCCGCCGTGGTGGAGATGGCGTCAAAACCGATGTAGGCAAAAAACACGGCAGAAACGCCTTTTAAAACTCCTGAAAATCCATTGGGATTAAACGGCGACCAATTAGTGGGATTGACATAATACCCGCCCACCACTATCACTAAAAAAATAACTATCAGCTTAATGACCACCATTAAATTACTGGCCTTGCGCGATTCATTGATTCCAACATAAACTACTGCAGTAATTAAAACAACGATAAGCAAGGCAGGAAGGTCCATGATAAGATGCAGTCCCAATATGTTTGGCGCCTGTTGCCAGGCATCGTGCCTGTAGAGGACGGAAGGGTCGATATTTTGAAGCGTATTACCGGCGGCAACCAGCGTACCTGACTCTATGAAGCCCGAATGGGCAGTAGAGTAATCCATAGTAAGCCATGGCGGGATATGAATGCCGGCTTTGTCGAGCAGGCCGGTAAAATAATCGCTCCACGAAATAGCTACAGCGATGTTGCCGATAGCATATTCCATCAAAAGATCCCATCCTATTATCCACGCGAAAATTTCACCGAAAGCAACGTAAGAATAAGTATAGGCGCTTCCTGCAACGGGAACGGTTGACGCGAATTCGGCATAACATAAAGCTGCAAATCCGCAGGCTACAGCCGTAAAAATATATAGAAAAATTACTGCCGGTCCGCCATCATAACATGCCTTTCCAATACTGCTGAAAACGCCGGCCCCGATAACGGCTGCAATACCCATGAAGGTAAGGTCTTTCACGCCCAGCACCTTGTTTAAATGTCCATGTCCATCGGATAAACCAGCTTCAGCGTCCGCTAAAATTTTATCAATCGATTTCTTCCGGATTAAGGAATGTAGCATGAATTATTAATGATTAATGATTAATGATTAACGGTAAGTGGTTAATCTTTTATCAGCTAAAAACGCAACTTTAATCTAATACACCATCCGTTAATAATTAATCATTAATAATTAACTCAGTGTTCCCGTTTGATCAGCAGTTCAACAAGTTGTTTCATTGGTTCTTTCCTGGAAGATACTACGGCGGTATCTTCCAGGTGTTGCAAAGCCGTGTTTACATATTTTTCTTTAAGTTCCCTTGCCCATTCATCTACACCACAGTCTTTAAAGATTTTTATGGTGGCAGGAACTTTTTCCGGATCGTTTGATGCTGCTAAACCCTGTAAAGCTGCCATTTGATGATCACTGGCCACTTCGAGGGTTTTAATCATCAGGAAGGTTTTTTTGTTGGATAAGATATCACCGCCCACCTGTTTTCCAAATTTATCGGGATCGCCAAATGCATCCAGATAATCATCCTGGATCTGGAAGCTGATGCCAAGGTTTCGACCGAATTCATACAGATGCAGTTGGTTGCCCATACCTGCGCCACCGAGGATAGCGCCTAACTGAAGGCTTGCCGCCAGCAACACGGATGTTTTCAATTCAATCATTTTAATATAGTCGTCAAGATGCACACTCTCCATATTCTCGAAATCCATATCAAGCTGCTGTCCTTCACAAACTTCCCTTGCAGTGCGATTGAAAAGGTGAATGATCTTATGAATGTAAGACGTTTTAATTTTATTCAGGTAATCATAAGCAACGATCAGCATTACATCACCCGACAAAATTGCTGCAGGCTCACTGAATTTGGCATGTACGGTTTGCATGCCCCGCCGTAGCGGCGCCTTGTCCATAATATCGTCGTGAATTAAAGTGAAATTATGGAAGAGCTCAATGGCAGTAGCCACATGATAGGAGTCAGGATTGATCCCGTCAAACAATTCATTACTCATTAAACAGATAACGGGCCTGATTCGCTTACCCCCGAGGGTTAGAAAATAATCTCCCGGCCCATACAAAGTGGCAGGACTGGCTGGAAAGTGACTTTGATCGAATTTCTCTTTAAACAGAACCGATAACTCCTCAAACGAATGCATAATTATTATTGATTTGCTAAAATACCACTATAAGTTCATAGTTTAAAAATAGCAGCAATGCGTTTGAATTCAAAAAGAATATAAGTTTGCCGGCAGCAATTCTTAATAATTTATATGAAGAAATTTATTATTTTATTACATGTTTTTTGCAGCTCATTAGCCGCTTTTTCACAATCAGGAATTCTGGTATTTCAAACTGATTTCGGAGTGAAAGACGGCGCTGTAGGAGCTATGAATGGAGTGGCCATGGGGGTTGCACCTGCCCTCAGGATTTTTAAACTTACTCATGAGATACCCGCTTATAATATCTGGGAAGCAGCTTACCGCCTGGAACAAACCGCTTCATACTGGCCCAAAGGAACGGTGTTTGTTTCCGTAGTAGATCCAGGCGTAGGAAGCAGCAGAAAGTCAATAGTAATGAAAACCAAAAGCGGCCACTATTTTGTAACACCCGATAATGGCACACTAACACTAATTACAATTTCATTAGGAATGGAAGAAGTGAGGATTATAGATGAAAAAATAAACAGGCTGCCGGGTTCGGGCGGCTCCTATACTTTTCATGGCAGGGATGTGTTCGCTTATACCGGCGCAAGACTGGCCTGCGGCAACGTTCAGTTTAAGGATGTGGGGCCGAAGCTGGAAAGCCCTTTAGTTACCATTGCACATCATGCCGCGGAAATTTCAAATAATGTTGTCAGGGGTTTCATCCCAGTGCTGGATATACAATATGGAAACGTGTGGACTAACATTCCTGATTCCCTATTGCAGAAGATGAACATTCATTACGGGGATAGTGTGCGGGTAGATATCTCTTACAAAGGTTCAAAAAAATTTACCGCTATGCTTCCATTTGTACAAACTTTTGCAATGGTGGCGGAGCAGCGGGAGCTTGCTTATGTTAACAGTCTGATGAACCTGTCGTTCTCGGTTAACCAGGGGAGCTTTGCGGAGAAGCACCATATTCAAAGCGGTCCTGAATGGAAGGTGGAGATAACGGTTAGTCGTTGATTTTTTAACCACGGAGGAAAAGCCGAGGTGCCACGGAGGTCCACGGAGGAGCTTTCTCCGTGGACCTCCGTGGCACC
>CAXTDO010000523.1:0-5225 GCA_964242315.1 uncultured Flavihumibacter sp. | reverse complement strand
GCGACAGAGGCCGTTATCCGGTTCCAAAAAATATAGTAGTGGGTGTTAATGTATCATTCTAATAACTTATACAATTATGAAAAAATTATATAAACTGTTACTGGGGCCGGTTTGTATCGCACTGATTTTCTCAGGCTGTAAAAAAGGCCTGGACCAACAACCGATCAGTGCCATTTCCAACGCATCTTTCTGGAAAACCGAAAACGATGCCCGGGCAGTACTTACCGGGATGTATATCAAACTCAGAAATCAAACCAATCAAAGTTTTTTTCTGTTGGGTGAAGGCCGGGCGGAGACCCTGGAAAGGGGCACCGCAGGACCGTTGAACTACGAAGTATATTATGAGAATTCCTTAACATCTTCCAGTATTACGCTCGTAACCTGGAACGATATCTATTCAATAATCAATCATGCCAACTTATTATTAAAATATGTACCCGGTATTCCATTTTCTTCGGAAGCAGCAAAAAACGATCTGTTGGCGCAGGCATACACCATGCGGGCATACGTGTACTTTGTGATGACCCGCAGTTGGGGCGCACTACCGTTGCGAACAGAATCGATTGAAGGTTACGACGCTCAAACAGTACAGGTTGAAAGATCCTCTCAGGCGGACGTATTTGCATTAATAAAATCTGACCTGGACAAGGCTTTGCCTCTTTATGCAACCAATAATTTCGCTACGGGAAGAAACACCTGGAATAAACCGGCCGCCAATGCGCTGAAAGCAGAAGTATACTTATGGACCGGCAAACTGTTAAATGGTGGCGCCGCAGATTTTACTACTGCTCTTAACGCATGTATCGCTGCACAGACAGCCGATGTGCTGTTGTTAGCAGACTATTCCACCATTTATCCAAATAAAGGCAACAAGGAAGTGATGATGGCGGTGTTTTACGAACCGATTAATGCGGCGAACAATTTCTTTCAGTTCGGTTCTATTTCAGCCCCACAATATACAGGTCTTGTTGTGGACGCCGCTACACAGGCAGCCGTTGGCTCACCTCCCGGAGAGAACAATGTTTATTCACCGTCTGCACTGGTGAGGAACCAGTTTACAGCAGATGACAGGCGGAAAAACGCCACCTTCCTTGACATTTATGCAAAAAATGCCGCAGGTGTATTCGTTTATAACGCTTCCATATTTATGAAGGGGCGCGGTACGGTGCAGGCAGGCATCAGGTATTTTACCGACGACGTAATCCTGTACCGTTACGCTGACCTGTTGCTGATGAAAGCCGAAGCAAAGAACGCACTCAATCAGGACCCTTCCACTGAAATGAACCTCGTAAGGCAGCGTGCCTACGGACCAGACTTTACAGCTCACACATTTGTATCGGGAACTAAAGTGCAAAACGATGATGCCATACTTAAAGAACGTCTTTTTGAACTGGCCTTTGAAGGCAAAAGGTGGTGGGACCTTGTAAGGTTTGGAAAGGCTTTTGAACTGGTACCGCCTCTGAAAGGAAAATCCGATCCTAACCTGTTGTTATTCCCGATTCACCTTTCCACCCTCAGCGGTGAACCGAAAATAAAACAAAACACAGGCTATTGATAACTATTAAGCGACGAACTTACACGTAGTTGCACTGAACACATGAAGTAACAAACTGCTATTGCTAAAAAAGCATCATCCTAACTTAAATCATGACTAAACATTTTTATTTATTACTACCGGAAAAGTCGGTTGCGTACTGTGCCGCTCCGGTTATTGCGTTGTTTTTACTTGCAGCCGGTATAAATTCCACCGCACAAACCCCCGCTGCTCAACCGGTGACAGACACAGCAAACATACGGCCTTCCGTTATCATCCATAACACACCCCAAACAATATTGACCGACCCACGCGTTCACCTGGAATTTGAAAAAGAACAGTTGGTGATTGATGACGCACTACAGCCTTCCATGATCATTACAAAAAAGGGGACCATCGTTGTGCAGGCATCCCTCCAGCACCAAAAGAGATTTCCGCCCAAGCGCATGACCTCCTCGTTCCCTCGCGGCACCGTGGTATCGCGTGATGGCGCTAAAACCTGGAAAACCATACCACTTACGCCGGGAGAAAACGGCCTGTTTATGGAGAGTGATCCTATCCAGCTAAAAGACGGATCTATCTTCGCCATGGACACTTATGTTACTCCCGGCAAAAAACCGGATGAGGGTATAGGGCTCTTATATACTTCTACCGATGAGTGGAAGACATTAAAGGGTCCTGAAGAAATTACCTTTCATTTACCAGGCGTCAATTTCTACGGTTCAACTGACGATGGCGGCCGTCCCCATGAAGCGGTGCGTTTGCACAGATCCATCATAGAGCTTCCGAACGGAGATCTTTTAGCAACGATATATGGCTGGTGGAAAGGTGATACCTCTTCTGCATCCTATCAAACAAACATGAAAAAAACAAGGTCGGTTCTGGTTAAATCCACCAATCGTGGCCGTCACTGGGAACAGATATCTACCATTGCAGCCTTACCTTCAACAGGTACGGAAGGTTTCGATGAACCAACGGTGGTGCGGATCAAAGAAGCGCCCCATGCAGGGCGGCTCATTTGCTTTATGCGTACCGGACAGGAATTGTATGAAGCCATCTCGGATGATGAGGGCGACACCTGGTCTACACCGAAAATAAGAATGTTTGCCGACATCGATGTGCGCCGAACCGACTTATGGATAGATTTGTACCGTAAGATTAAAGACAAAGACGGCAATCCGCTCCCCGAAATTCCCTATCAACTGGTGGGTGCATTGGTAGACCCCCAGATATTACAACTTCGTAGCGGTGTGCTGATAACGTCGTTTGGAGTAAGAGTACCTCCACGTGCTAACTGGAGAGACCCCAGGCATCCATGGAACGGTAATTACCTCGCATTCAGTCTCGACCATGGCGATACCTGGAGCAACGTAGTGCGCCTTACCAGCGGTGTGCCCACCACGCACTACATGGCCATACAGGAAATGCCAAAAGATAATAAGATCTTCGTCGTGTACGATCATGGCAACTTCAGCAAAGACCGGGTGCATTATACTTACGGAAGGGTGGTGAATATTAAAATAGACCGCAAATAGATGGCCGTTACATCGGTTCCAAAGGAATGACTATTTGTTTTTACGCTTACAAATGAAACAAGGGATTGATACATGATTATAACCGACGTTACTACGATATTGCTCACCGGCCCATGCACGTTAGATCCGTATCTTTCCGAAGCCCGGCAACTACGCAGTGCTGCCTTTATACGCATTGACACAGATAGTGAACTTACCGGCCTAGGCGAAACCTATGCAGGGTACTTCTTTGCCGAAGGCGTTACTCCCATTGTAGATTTTTTTAAGCCTGTTTTGATAGGTAAAGGCATTGACGACATACCGGCATTGTGGCTTAACATGTATCACTGCGGTAACTTGTGGTGCCGTGTGGGATTGGGAGGCATAGTGCTGGCGGGCATTCAAGCCGCTTTGTGGGACCTGAAAGGCAAGGCGCTGGGTGTGCCGGTTTACCAGCTGCTGAAAGAGAAATGGAAGGATCATTTTTTGGATAAATTACCCGCTGTTCATACACGCATTCCCTGCTATGCTACCGGTGGACCAAGCAATTATCCGGTGGACCAGCTCGCCGGGAAGATTGCGTTTTATCAGTCCCTTGGTTTCCAAGGTATGAAAATAGGGGCGGGCACCTACTCCAAAGATCAGGGGTTCAACATCTCAAACGATCCAAACGCCGCTGCAGACACCGAGGCAAGAAAGATCGATTACATCCGTCAGCAATTTGGTAAAGATATCTGGCTGATGCTGGATGCCCACATGGGGAACAGTCCGGTTGCTGGCACCTGGGGTTTGGAGACTGCAACGGCGGTTGCCAGGGCGCTTGAACCTTATAACCTATTCTTTCTGGAAGAACCGCTTCATTATACCAGACCTGATTTATATGCAGAGTTATGCCGCACGGTAAACACCACCATAGCGGGCGGTGAATGCCTTACTGCTACCTGTGAGTGGGAGGTATTCATAAAACAAAATAGTTTCAACATCGGTCAGCCCGATGCTTCATTTACTGCGGGCTTAGACCAGTTTATGCAGGTAGCATCTTTGCTTGCCCAACAAGGTAACAACATTGCTCCGCATGCCTGGGGTGCCGGCGGATCGCAGATGCAGAACATTCACTGCGGTTTTGCTTGCCCTAACACGGTAATGCTTGAAGTGGCTCCTGCTTACGGACCGCTGCACAGTGAACTTATCGGTAATAGCCTTGTCATTAAGGACGGTTATGTGCTGCCTCCGGAGAAGCCCGGTTTAGGGATTACGCTTACCACGGAAACCATCAATCGTTACCCTTTTATTCCGGGAAGTGGCGAGTTTAACAGCGTGCCCGGTAAAATTTTAAATACATAGCCATCTTGCAATATGAATATAGTTGTTGATATGCCGGTTTTTACTCCCATGCTGAATATACTGCAGCAAATGCCGGAAGTAAACGTAAGATTGGTTGAACCGGAAGAAAAATCACGTCCGCTGCCCCCCGAGGTGATTGCAGATTGTAACGTGCTTTTTTGCAGTTTCCCGCCAGAGAACCACGAACTGATGATGAAGCTCAAAATGATCCAGGTCAGTTCGGCAGGATACAAGCAGTTAACCGGACAAAAGTTTGAAGAGCGTGCTGTCAAAGCATGCAATGCCCTTGGTGTATTTGACGTGCCTATCGCCGAATGGAACATCGCCATGATGATCAACTTGCTGCGTGATATGCGTGGATTGATCAGAAACCAGGAATCCAGCACCTGGGACCGATCCGCACGTTTTCAAAAGGAGATAAGGGGATCGGTGGCAGGCATCTGGGGCTATGGCGGAATCGGACGTGAAACCGCACGTTTGGCGAAAGCATTAGGCATGAAAGTTCATGTGATGACACGCAATGGCGTAACTACGCGTGAAAATACCTATTGCCTTCCCGGTACCGGCGATCAGAAGGGAGTAATACCAGACCGGGTATTTTTAACGCACGAGAAAGAAGCATTCCTGCAGGGACTGGATTTCTTAATCATGGCAATACCTCAAACAGCCAGCACCGAAGGAGTGATAGGGGAACCGCAACTCCGCGTGTTGCAGCCCAAAGCTTTCCTGTTAAACCCGGCACGCGGCCCCTTGATACAGGAACAGGCACTGATAAAAGCCCTGAACGAAGGCTGGATAGCAGGCGCCGCACTTGACACGCATTATTATTATCC
>CAXTDO010000522.1:0-5225 GCA_964242315.1 uncultured Flavihumibacter sp. | reverse complement strand
TATATTTTCGCAATCTTTTGAATCTATTATCAACATGTTATATACTCCTTTGGTAATTTAGGAAGGCAAAGATAGGAGAAATATTTAAATTCCATGACAGCCATCAAAAATTACAGAATAATAGAAAGGAAGTGCGAAATTAGCCGAAATCATAATTTATGTTCACCGGAATTATAGAAGTGCTCGGAATTGTTAATTCTATTGAAAACAAGGGTACCAATAAAACGTTTCGGATCAGTTCCGGCATTTCAGGCGAATTAAAAGTTGATCAAAGTTTGTCTCATAATGGCGTTTGTCTTACTGTTGAAGAAATCAGTAATGGCACCTACCAGGTAACAGCAGTGGAGGAAACGCTGCATAAAAGCGATATCGGTTCCTGGAAACAGGGAGATACCATTAATTTGGAAAGATGCCTGACGATGAATAGAAGGCTTGATGGTCATATTGTTCAGGGGCATGTGGACTGTACCGCTACCCTTACTGAGAAAGTTGATTTGAATGGAAGCTGGACTTTTACTTTTTCCTATCCCGATAATTTCAGGGAGCTAGTGATTGAAAAAGGTTCTATTGCCGTAAATGGAATAAGCTTAACGGTATTTAATGCTGTAAATAATAATTTCAGCGTTGCCGTAATTCCATATACCTATACACATACCAACCTCCAAAATATTCATGCAGGCAGCACCGTAAATATCGAATTTGATATGATAGGCAAGTATATAAACCGTTATTTATCTATCAGGAATAGCTAAGTGCGAGCCCTCACCAAAATCCAGGAGGTTCTTTCAACAACACAAATTGATGTTGATTCCAGTAATACAACCTGTTATTGGATGGTAACCTGTAATGTATCGTTTGAGATCTTATTCGGTTGGTATCTGCGACAACCTTCCCTGAAACTTCAACAAAAGGCGGGATGAAAATTTTTGTTTTATAAACTACTGGTATCCAGGTTTCATCGGGATTTGTTACCAGTTCCTTCGATAGCTTATTAATTACTACAACTGTGGAGGTATCAACCTTATTGATTATTAAAGCCTGACTAAAGCCTTCCCTGAAAATGTAGGCACCCTTTATTTCATTTGGCAGATTAACTATATTTTTTTTTCTGCTGCCCGTATCTGATTTTAATAATTGTAAAATAGAATAAGTAGCGCTTCCTGCCTTAAACCAGTTGAAATTATTAAGTTCAAGAAACAAAATATTATACATACCGAAGAGCAAAAAAATTAATTGCCTTTGAAATTTAGACTGAAGATACCTGCATATTAAAAAAGAAATAAAACAGCATACAAAAAATGATGGAAAATAAAGGAGCCTGTCGCTTTCCGAAGTTCGTGTACTAACAGCAAACAGAATAGGCACCACAAGTGTACCACCAAGAATTGTGAGCAGCTTTAAAACAAAGACCTTATCAATAGCACTGTTTTTTTTCTTAACAAAGATTATGGAAAGCACAATGATCATTATTAACGCGGCTATAATTGATAACAACACAAACAACCGCGAGTTACTAACAGGAGGAATGATTAACCTGCTCATTACTTTTAACATATTACCGGGATAATGCAGCCACGGTGTTTTAAGCATATCTTCACCATAGGTTCCAAATACTGCTCCTGAAAATTTATATCGAAACAGGAAATGAGCGATGCCTGTAATTAAAAAAGCTACTGCCCATATCAGATATGTTCGGAGAGCAGTTTCTTTCTTTGTTAATAAAATGAAGATCGGAACGGGCAGAACAATTATGGATTCGTAAGCCAGTAAGCCAACAAAATAACAGGCACAAACACCAGGTAATACCGTTTTACTGTTTCCACCTGATGAAAAAATTAATAATGCAGTAATTCCGAATACACCCGCCAGTGATGCACCGCGTCCCAGCATCCAAACAATTGCTTCATTGTGAAATGGGTAAGTTAGAAATAAGATGCTTGCTATAAAAGCGTAATTATGCTGTACCTCTTCACTTACACTCCATTTCCATTTTAAACAAAATTGGAATAGCAGATATGAGTTAAGGGAATGAAGAAGTATGTTAAAAAGATTGAACACAAACGGATTAAAACCGCCAAACAAATAGTTGATATATATGGTAACATCGGATAATGGACGAAAAAAGCCCTGTATCCGGATTGTCTTATCAAGACAAACACGTTTTAAAACGACGTAATCATCGGAGACAAAATTTTTATTTAGAACCGGTGAAAATAATATAATAGCTGCAATGGAATAAAACAGCAGATAGGTCAGCTTATTTGCTTGTACTTTGGCTATTTTGATATTCATGAGTGGTAAGTGTTTTTTTTAACCACAGAGGAAAAGCCGGAGGAGAAGAAGAGGTTACACAGAGGACGCCTCTGTGTAACCTCTTCTTCTCCTCCGGCTTTTCCTCTGTGGTTAAAAAGTGGTCGGACGGTTTATATCATCGCATCAGGTACATCTTTCCATAGCCCCTGGTAAAATATTTATCGGTGTCATCGTCCTGAGACTTATACTTATCCATCTGCCTTCCGTTAAGAGTTGTTACAACGCGGTAAATATAAACACCGTTAGCAAGGCGCTGGCCAAACTGATCTGTTCCATCCCATTTATATTCTGTAATGTTTCGTCCAATGTGTAACGGGCCTAATTCATCTTTTGTAATTTCCCTCACAATTTTACCGGTGACGGTTAGTATCTGGATTTTCATATTCTGGGGAATTTCAGAACCGGTTATCGTGAATACAAACGCTGTTGAAGTTGTGAAAGGGTTAGGATAATTTAACAGGTTACTGATCATCGGTTTATTGATAACCCTGAATGATACATGGTACTCAATTTGTCCAGCCTTATTACCGCTCTTATCTTTTCCGGTTACTATCAGTTCGTAGTCGTCTCCGTCAGCATTGTATTGCTGGCTGAAGTAAGGCATAAACTCAATGGTAGCCGTATTGTCGGTACCGCTTTGGGCCGGTATGAATTTAAGCGTATCGTTATCAATGGCAAAAGTGCGGAGCGTTCTGTTAGGATCAGGAAAGCGAACCTGTACTGTAAACAAAGATGTATCGTTCAGCAATAAATATTTCGCTTCATCTTTCAGTTTGATCTGTATACGGGGCTTTGCTGAAACAATGTCCCGGTTTAAAATATGCAACCCGTCAAACGTAACGTCGAGCAGCGGGTTTATTTTATCAGGCTTCACATAAAAATTGCGGTATAAGAAGTTATTATAATGATACTGCTCCGGCTGGTCATTATCCGGATTAAAATCAATGAATAAAGTATTCATGCCGGCGTAATCCTTTGTATCGATGGTATATGCAAATGATAGAGTGTCTCCGCTTATCAGCGGCTTCTTTTTGCCCAAGCTTAATGAATGCGATACATTATCCTTGTCTATGATAATTACTTTAACTTTCAAACTGTCGAATCTCGCCTGACTAATGTTTTTAAACGCAATGGCAAACTGTAATTTTTCTCCAACTTCGAGGCTATCCTTTGAAGTAAATAAAAGATTAGGCGCAAGCGACCCCTCGGGTACCGGATCATAATTCAATCGCCAGTAATTGAGTTGATAAGGTGTTAGGGTGATTGAATCTACATTCCGCATTTTTAATTGCAGGTATGGGTACCTGTTTGCATCAACCGATGAAATATCCAGGTCCTGTGTGTTAAGGTCAACAGAAAACAATGTGGAGCGATTGCCCAGCAAATCACTTCCAATAATATCAACGGCAGGAAAATCAGCAGATGGTTTTTCCTTTGATCTACCCCTCCAATGAAATTCTTTCCAGGCTTTTGCCGGGCCAAATGCAGGTGATGTAATAAATCCTAAGGTATCAGGCGTAGGGCAATCAACCGGCAGTGTTAACCGGTCGTATATGCTGGCACTTAACTGATATTTCGGATCAAATGAAGGATCATCTTTTTTATAGATCATCAACCATGATTTCTCGCT
Organism: uncultured Flavihumibacter sp.; assembly: GCA_964242315.1. GTDB lineage: Bacteria > Bacteroidota > Bacteroidia > Chitinophagales > Chitinophagaceae > JADCRZ01. Next base: position 1,282 of record CAXTDO010000522.1, on the reverse strand, counting down.
GTTCAATGAATCAATACCAGACAATCCTGCTTTTAATAATTTGTGATACAGGGAATTATTTGAACCGAATAAAGCAGTATCCGCTCTCCAGGTGCTGGAAAATGAATTACTGACATTGTAGTCGATGCTCCTGATAACTACAAAGGCTCCGGCCGGTATGGAGTCCATGAAATCCATGATATTCTTTCTACCGGCAGATGTCATATAGGAGAACTCAAAGTTGTTCTGGCGTCCTACTGCACAGTTTGCACTGCCGCTATTATAGCGATACAGGTTATTGCCATTGTCATCAACATTTCTCCAGGGTTTAAATGTCACCTCGTCAAAGACGTTAAACAGCAGCGATCTTCCTACGCAGGCACTTTTTATATAGGTGTCGCCATTTACTGTAATGGTAAAGTCGCTTTCCGTTGTTCCTCCTCCGGGGTTATATACTGTATTTCTGATAAAAAGATTGTTGGTTCGGTTTCCATATTTCCAGTTCCTGTCTCCTTGCAACGAAATTCTTTCGGCATCGGACTTTAATTGTTGAAAATAGTGTGACTGATTAAATCCGCTTGAACTTCCTTTTAAATATATAAAGGAAGCACTATTCCAATGATAGTCAGTACCACTGGGTGGAACCAATGAAACCCTCCAGTAGTACACCATGCTATCCTGGAACACAATCGCCGGATCAAACTCGAGTATACCACCTACCGAACTTAATTTTTTTATCACCTTCGACGGTGAATTAAACAATTCTGTTGTATCAATCTCCATCACATACTGCTTCAGGTTACTGAATGGGTTAGCGGTGGAAGCATATAATTTCTGACTGGCAGTATTCACTATGGCAAAGTCGTAAGGATAAGCAGTTTTCGCCTCGTCTTCAAAAATAAAAAAGTCTTTAGTAATGGTGTTATTACCCTCCGAAACTTCGGCTACGTTATTATCGGCATCCACTGTAACAATTATTTTATTTTGCCCTTTATCACGGGTAGCCACAACCGGAATGACAAGGTTAATGGAATCACTGTAAAATATTCCTTTTACTTTTTTTCTAAATAAGACTTCAGTAGTGCCATTAGGATACTGGCGCTTGATCTCTACTGTTATAGAATCCTTAACCGATCTGCCAAGATTAAACAGTTTAACACCCAGATCAAATTTGTTTTCCGCAATGGAAATGAATGCCGGAGAAATTTTTACCTGCGGTTCTTCTACAACATAATCAGGCATGGGTTCAAAATTCATTTTAAGAGCAGGATCGCCATGCAGGGTTACTTCTTCAGCCTGAATG
>CAXTDO010000521.1:0-5229 GCA_964242315.1 uncultured Flavihumibacter sp. | reverse complement strand
AGGTTACACAGAGCCTCCTCTGTGTAACCTCTTCTTCTCCTCTGACTTTTCCTCCGTGGTTAAAAAAATATCCGCAATCGTTTGATTAACATTAATTGATTAGTGTTCCGGTTTTATCTAACTTTCCTCATACAATCATTTCTAATGAAGATGACCAACTCTAAATCAAGGCGCTCATTTTTGAAAAATTCAATAGGAGCCGCCGTAGCTTTCACTATTGTACCCAGGCATGTGCTGGGTGGCAAAAACTTTATTGCTCCCAGCGACCAGCTTACAAAAGGTGTCATCGGCGTAGGTGGCATGGGACGCGGCCACTTCGCTTATGGCGGCACCCGCGTAGCAGCCATCTGTGATGTAGATCGAACCCACCTTAAAGAAGCAGCCGCCATGCTGCCACCCGGCGTTAAAACACTTACTGATTACCGTGAGCTGATACAAATGCCCGAGATAGACATCGTACATATCGCTACACCACCACACTGGCACGGCACCATGGCTATGGCCGCAGCCCGCGCCGGTAAAGACATCTGGTGCGAAAAGCCCATGACAAGAACCATCGGTGAAGGCAAACGCGTAATAGAAGCCGTACAGCAGAATGGCAGGATATTCAGACTGAATACCTGGTTCCGTTTCAGCGAGAATTTTTATGGGATGCAAACCACCGTGAAGCCCATCGAAAAACTGGTGAAAAGCGGTTTGCTGGGATGGCCCCTGAAGGTAACCGTTAGCAGGCATACCGGGTTCGACTGGAAGTTCTACTGGGTAGGCAAAACCAACCTCGAAATATTAAAGCCACCCGCAGAACTGGATTATGAAATGTGGCTGGGACCAGCACCCGAAAAGCCTTACAACCCGCACCGCGTACACCAGACCTTCCGCGGCTACTGGGATTATGACGGCGGCGGCCTGGGCGACATGGGCCAGCATTACATAGATCCTATCCAGTATTTTTTAGGGAAAGATAATACCAGTCCGATCTCTGTGGAGATTGATGCACCGCAGCAACATCCCGATGCAGTAGGCACCTGGCGAAGGATTGAATATACTTATGCCGACGGCTGTAAAATAATTTTAGATGGCGAAGGAAAGGATGTGGGCGCTCCCTATATCGAAGGGCCAAAAGGGAAATTATATCCCGGCTTCCGTTCCGATATCCCGGATCTTGAAAAGAAACTCGCGGCATTCCCCGATTCGGAACCGCAGGTAACAGACTTCATCGAAGCGGTAAGAACGCGCAGCAAATTTGCATTGAATGAAATGAACGGACATCGTTCCTGCACCATCGTCAACATTGGTAAGGCAGCATTGCAACTCGGCCGCTCTCTCAACTTCGATCCGGTAACACAGCAGTTCCTCAACGATGACGCTGCCAACCACCTGATCGATCCACCCATGCGGGCGCCGTGGATATGATGAGCTATCAGCTATCAGCTATCAGCTATGAAAAAACTTAAACAGGCACCATAATTCATTATAAAAAGGTATAAAAAATACAAGTTTATGCTGATTGCTGACAGCTGATAGCTGACAGCTAATTTTCAACACCTAAAACTTTCACCTTGCAACACTTTTCAAAAACGATGTTATTGGCCATTCTACTATCGTCGTTATCATACACAACATCCCAGGCACAAACCAACAAGGTTGCCGACCTGCTCGCAACCATGCCCGCTCAAACAACGGCAGATCTCAACAAAAGCATGGAACAGCTCGCTGCCCTTGGCAGTAGCGGATTAACAGAGATGATCAGCATGCTATCCACGCCCGGTAAAGGCGACAACAGCGCCCTGCAATATGCTATCGGCAGCTATTCCGCATATGTTACCAAACCCGGAAGAGAGCAGCAACGTGCTGCCGCCGTACAATCTTATTGCAGCACCATCAACAAACTGTCAGACAACTGGAACAAAGAATTTATCATCCGGCAGTTGCAGGTCACCGGTAAAGACGATGCGGTGAATTGCCTGCAGCAATTTCTGAAACAGGAGTTATTGTCAGAAGCAGCCGCAAGAGCATTGGCACAGATACAAACTCCTGCCGCTGACAAAGCACTGATGGATGCTTTGAAAGAATCCGATGGGCAGCTTAAACTTTCTATTTTAGAAGCGCTGGGCTATAGCCGTTATAAACCCGCCCAGGCAACAATGGTGTCTATGTCGGAGAACAGCGATCCGTCCATACAAAAAGTTGCGTTGTATTCTTTGGCGCGTTTTGCAGATCCTGCCTCGGCAAACGTGCTGGCCAATGCAGCAAAAAAAGCCAACTACAGTTTCGATAAAACAGATGCGCTGGCTTCCTATATTTTTTACCTGCAGCAACTGGCAGCAAATGGTGCAACAGCCCAGGCAGGGAAAGCAGCAAAAGAACTGATGAATCAATCAAAAGCCGCCGGACAATTACACACCCGCACCGCAGCATTGAAGTTATTGGTTGACTTAAACAAAGAAAAAAGCCTCCCGCTTTTGTATGAGGCCATAAAAGATACGAGCAGCAAATACCGGGCTGCGGCACTAGGTTTCTCTGAGAAGTTTTTATCACCATCAGTTAATAAGTCATGGTTGCAAAGCATGGCTACAGCAGCGCCCGCTGCCAAAGCACAAATAATTACCATGCTGTCTAAAACCGGTGATAAAACTTTATTACCTGCTTTTACTACCGCTTTACAGGATAAAAATGAGGCCGTAAGAACAGCAGCTATTGCTGCAAGCGGCAGGGTTGGCCAGGCAGCTTCGCTTCCTGCCTTGTTAAATGTGATGAAGAAGGGGTCACCCGCCGACATCAGCGCTGCATCTACTGCTATCCTTACTATGAAGGGTGACAAGCTGCCTGAATTACTTGCGGCTGCTATTGCAACAATGCCATCATCCGGCAAAGTTGCGCTGATAAAAATACTGGCGGCAAGGTCCGCAGATCAGTCTACCGCAAAGGTGCTGGCGCTGCTGAACACATCAGATACTGCCGTACACAATGCGGCCGTAAACGCCCTGCCTTCCCTGGCTATGCAAAAAGATCTTCCTGCACTTTTTTCATTGCTGAACGCTGCAACTTCGCAAGCGGATATCAGCGCCCTTCAAAGATCAATTGTTGCAGCATCTTCATCCATACAAGATACTGCACAACGGGCAAAAATGATTACCGCACAAATGCAATCCGGTGGTAACAGTAAAGGATACATGCTTCTGGAGGTGCTCGGCGCCGTTGGTGGAAAAGAAGCTTTGAACGAGATACAATCTTCATTTGAAAAAGGAGATGACAACACTAAGAAAGCGGCGATAACGGCTTTGTCGAAATCTAACAGCCAGCCGGCAGCCAAAGCTTTGCTGGCAATCGCAAGGCAACCTTCCAACAGTGCCTATCAGCAAACGGCTGTAACGGGATACATTCAACTCATCAGTAAATCTTCTTTTCCGGGCGACCAGAAATTACTGATGCTCCGCGAAGCCATGGCGCTGGCAAAGGACGATACACAACGCAAGACCATACTTAAAGAAGCAGGCAGGTGTAACAGCTTCTTAGCGATGCTGTTCGCCGGACAATATCTGGATGATGCAGCCGTACAGCAGGAAGCGGCCACTGCGGTGATGAACATCGGCCTCTCCAACAAAGATTTCAGTGGTGACATCGTTCGCAGGTTACTTACTAAAACAGCGGAAGTAATCAAAGGCCCCGACAGTGAATACCAGAAAACCGCACTGCGGAAACAACTTGCTGAAATGTCGCCGGTACACAACTTCGTGGCTTTATTTAATGAAAAAGACCTGACCGGTTGGAAAGGCCTCGTTGCAGATCCGGTAAAACGCGCTAAGATGAGTGCTGATACCTTAGCTGTAGCCCAGGCCAAGGCAGACCAGGAAATGAGAACGGGCTGGGAAGCCAAAGATGGCTTGCTGATATTTACCGGTCATGGTAACAACCTGTGCACGGTAAAACAATATGGTGATTTTGAAATGTTCGTTGACTGGAAGATCACTCCGGCAGGCGATGCCGGCATTTATCTTCGCGGTTCACCGCAGGTGCAGATATGGGATACGTCGCGCCGTGAGGTAGGTGCGCAGGTTGGTTCAGGTGGCTTATACAACAACCAGAAGAACCAGGCCAAGCCATTAAAAGTAGCCGATAACCCGGTGAATGAATGGAACAACTTTCATATCATCATGAAGGGAGATAAGGTTACCGTGTATCTCAACGGTGAACTGGTTACCGATAATATAACGCTCGAAAACTATTGGGATCGTACCAAACCCATCTTTACAAAAGAACAGATAGAACTGCAGGCTCATGGAACTTATGTGGCCTATCGAAACATCTACCTGCGTGAACTGAGCGGTTCCATTCCTTTTGTTATGAATGAGGAAGAAAAGAAATCCGGGTTCAAAACCCTGTTCGACGGTTCTAACCTTGATCAGTTCACCGGCAACAAGATAGATTATGTAGTGGATAACGGCGACTTGCTGGTAAACCCGGTGGATGGCGGCCATGGCAACCTGTACACATCGGAGCAGTTCAGTGATTTTAATTTCCGGTTTGAATTTCAACTGACGCCCGGCGCCAATAACGGACTTGGTATCAGGGCGCCGCTGGAAGGTGATGCCGCGTACGTGGGAATGGAATTACAGATATTGGATAATACTGCCGATATTTACAAGAGCCTGCATCCTTACCAGTATCATGGCTCGGTATACGGCATCATCCCGGCGAAAAAGGGCTTTTTGAAACCGGTAGGAGAGTGGAATTATGAAGAAGTGATTGCAAAAGGAAACAATATCAAAGTAATTCTTAATAATGAAGTTATATTGGATGGAGATATTGCAGCAGCGGTTAAAAATGGCACACCTGATGGCAAAGAGCATCCCGGGTTGTTTAATAAAACCGGGCATATCGGTTTCCTTGGTCATGGCTCTATGCTACGTTTCCGGAATATCAGGGTGAAGGATCTGACCAAATAGTTTCTGGCATATAGGTAGACGTTAGTAAATCACAGCACCCGGGACGTTCCGGGTGTTTTTTTTAAACACAGAGGGCACAGAGGGAGGAAACACAGAGAGCACAGAGGCCCTCTGCGATCTCTGTGTTTCCTCCCTCTGTTCCCTCTGTGTTTAAAAAAAACTCACTCCAGAGTAAACCAGCTATAAGTCTCAGACGCCAGCGTAACCGTCAAAGAAACATCCCCATTACGATCAGGAGTAAACGACTTCAATGCCCCTTCTTTCTCACGCAGTTTAACAACAG
>CAXTDO010000520.1:0-5230 GCA_964242315.1 uncultured Flavihumibacter sp. | reverse complement strand
GGTATCAATACCGGAAGGATTAAACCGGGAGATGTCGTCGTCATCCGGTATGTCGGCCCGAAGGGCGGTCCCGGTATGCCGGAAATGTTAAAACCAACATCAGCGATCATGGGTTCAGGACTTGGCAAAAGTGTTGCCCTTATAACTGATGGAAGATTCAGCGGTGGAACCCATGGCTTCGTGGTTGGTCACATAACCCCTGAGGCTTACGATGGCGGACTGATCGCCCTGGTGAAGGATGAAGATATCATTGAGATTGATACTGTAAACAATTCAATGACCCTGAATGTAAATCAGGAAGAAATCGCCTCACGGAAACAACAATGGAAACAACCTGTGTTAAACGCAACAAAAGGAATACTTTATAAATATGCTAAATACGTTAAAACTGCCGCAGACGGATGTGTTACCGACGAAGACTGAAACGATCAGTGGTTCGGAAGTAGTAATGAAAGCCTTCCTGGCAGAAGGCGTGGACACAATTTTTGGCTACCCCGGCGGAGCCATCATGCCAATTTACGATGCCTTGTACGATTACCAGGATCGGCTGAAACATATTTTAGTGCGCCATGAGCAGGGCGGCATCCACGCCGCACAGGGCTATGCGCGTGCTTCAGGAAAAGTGGGTGTGGTGTTCGCTACCAGCGGACCCGGGGCTACCAACCTGGTAACCGGACTTGCAGATGCGCAGATAGACAGCACACCGCTGGTGTGCATCACCGGACAGGTATTTGCTCATCTGTTGGGCACCGATGCTTTCCAGGAAATTGATGTCATCAACATCACTACACCGGTAACCAAATGGAACTACCAGGTTACAGACGCTAAGGAATTACCAGTGGTACTGGCCAAAGCATTTCACATTGCAAAGACTGGCCGTCCGGGTCCTGTACTGATAGATATTACCAAAAATGCACAACTGCAAAAGATAGCGTACGAAGGATATACGCATTGTGATTTTATCCGCAGCTATCGCCCCAAACCAATCGTGCGAAGGGAATATGTTGAAGAAGCCGCCAAACTTATCAACGCAGCACAAAAGCCCTTTGTTATCTGGGGTCAGGGAGTGATACTTGGAAAAGCTGAAAATGAATTTAAAGCCTTCATTGAAAAAACAGGCATCCCTGCCGCATGGACCATCCTCGGACTTAGTGCCATCCCCACCGATCACCCGTTGAATGTGGGTATGCTGGGTATGCATGGAAATTATGGTCCGAACGTGCTCACCAACGATTGCGATCTGCTGATTGCCATCGGCATGCGCTTCGATGATCGCGTAACAGGCCGGCTGGATAAATATGCAAAGCAGTGTAAGATCATTCACCTGGATATAGATCCATCTGAAATTGATAAGAATGTAAAAGCTACTATCGGCCTGTGGGGCGATTGTAAAGAAACATTGCCTATGCTAGCGGAGCTGGTTGAACGAAAGAGCCACAGCGAATGGCTGCAGAAATTCTACGAGTACAGCCAGCAGGAAGTGGATATTGTTATCAACAACGAATTGCATCCCGAGTCAGGCGAAATGACGATGGGTGAAGTAATAAACGAACTGAACGACCTTACAGGCGGTGATGCCATCATCGTTACCGACGTAGGCCAGCACCAGATGGTAGCCTGCCGCTATGCCAAATTTAACCAGACTAAAAGTAACATAACCTCAGGGGGATTAGGCACCATGGGCTTTGCCTTACCGGCAGCAATAGGCGCTAAGTTCGGCGCACCGGAGCGTACTGTCATTGCCGTTATAGGCGACGGTGGTTTTCAAATGACACTGCAGGAACTGGGCACCATTATGCAAAGTGAAGTAAATGTAAAGATCCTCATTTTGAATAACCGTTTTCTTGGAATGGTTCGCCAGTGGCAGCAACTATTTCATGATAAAAGATATTCTTTTGTTGATATTACCAGCCCCGATTTTGTAACAGTAGCCAGCGGCTATGGCATTTCCGGACAAAGTATCACTGATAGAAAAGATCTGAGAACGGCCCTGAAAACAATGCTTGATCATGATGGCGCTTACCTGCTTGAAGCAATGGTGGGCAAGGAAAACAATGTGTTTCCCATGGTTCCGCAGGGTTGCAGTGTAAGCGAGATAAGACTTCAATAATGATTAATGGTTAATGATTAATTATTAACGGTAAGTGTGCTGATTATTTAGTTTATTGAATGAGTGGCATGTACGTTAAAAATTAACAGCTAACCGTTAATCATTAATAATTAATCATTAATCATTAAATTCAATCGCCGTGTCAAAACAGGAATTCACCATAACGGTTTATACTGAAAATCATATCGGCTTGCTAACACGCATAGCCACGATGTTTTCCAGGAGAAAAATTAATATAGACAGTTTAAATACTTCTCCATCTGAAATAGATGGCATCCATCGCTTTACCATCGTAATAGATGAAACGGAAGAAGTGGTTCGCAAACTTGCCCGGCAGCTTGAAAAGCAGGTGGAAGTGCTTAAAGTGTATTTCAATACCAATGAAGAAATTGTATGGCAGGAAATGGCTTTATACAAAGTGCCTACCGATGAGATCACCGAAAAGGTAAAAGTGGAGAGGTTGTTACGTCAATACGGCGCACGTGCTGTGGTGATCAGGAAAGATTATACCGTTTTTGAAACCACCGGCCAACGCGAAGAAACTGACAAATTGGTACGTGTGCTCGCACCTTACGGCTTAATTGAATTTGTACGCACGGCAAGGGTAGCGATCATTAAATCGAGTCATGGTTTTCATGAAAAACTTAAAGAATTCGAAGCCATGGAACCAGGATCTGAATTGGTTGAAAATGAATTTTTATCTAAACAGGATGAGGTTTTTTCGATGTAGGAGTAAGCTATCGGCTAATAGCCATTCAAACACAAACAATAATTAATCAAACAAACAATTATGGCAAAATTAAATTTTGGTGGTGTTGAAGAAAATGTGGTAACCAGAGAAGAGTTCCCTTTATCTAAAGCACAACATGTACTAAAAGATGAAGTGGTGGCAGTGATCGGTTACGGTGTTCAGGGGCCCGGACAAGCGTTGAATCAAAGAGAAAATGGCATCAACGTAATCGTAGGCCAGCGTAAAAATTCAAAGTCATGGGATAAAGCCGTGAAAGATGGTTTTGTTCCCGGCCAGTCGTTATTCGATATTGAAGAAGCACTGGAGAAGGGTACCATCATTTGCTATTTATTAAGCGATGCGGCACAGATACAGTTATGGCCAACCGTAAAAAAACACCTGACTGCCGGAAAGGGTTTATACTTTTCTCATGGTTTTGGGATAACCTATCACCACCAGACTGGAATCGTGCCTCCCGCAGATGTTGATGTGTTTTTAGTTGCTCCGAAAGGGTCAGGAACCTCACTTCGCCGTATGTTCCTGCAAGGCCGCGGCCTCAATTCCAGCTATGCCATCTTTCAGGATGCAACCGGAAAGGCTTTTGACAGAGCCGTATCTATGGGTATTGGCATTGGATCCGGGTACTTCTTTGAAACGGATTTTAAGAAAGAAGTATACAGTGATCTTACAGGTGAACGATGTACGCTGATGGGAGCCATCCAGGGCATTTTTGCTGCACAATATGAAGTGCTTCGTAAGAACGGACACTCCGCTTCCGAAGCATTCAACGAAACAGTGGAAGAGCTTACACAAAGCCTGATGCCGCTGGTAGCTGAAAATGGTATGGACTGGATGTATGCCAATTGCTCCACTACCGCACAACGCGGCGCATTGGATTGGTGGAAGAAATTCAGGGATGCAACGTTGCCGGTGTTCAACGATTTATATAACAGCGTTGCAGCAGGTGTTGAATCGCAACGTTCTATTGACAGCAACAGTAAACCCGATTATCGCGAAAAGCTGGAAATGGAACTAAAAGAATTGCGTGAAAGTGAATTATGGCAGTCGGGCAAAACGGTAAGAAGCCTTCGGCCGGAGAACCAGAAAGCTCCTGCAGAGCCGGTTACTTCAAAGGTTGCAGAAACCGTGTAACAGCAGGTTATTATTATTATTTATATATTTAACAAATGTAAATGGCGATGGGAAGGCTCCCATCGCCATCAGTGTATTATGAACCAACGTTCTATCATAATTTAATATAATCTGTAACTTATTTCTGTTGAAGAAAATAACATCTATCATGAGCATTTCAACACACCCCGGAGCCAAGTTGGATTTTCGCAAAGCGGCAGACCGATTGAAAAAGATAGTCAACAAAACTCCGCTTGCTTACAACGATAACCTCTCAAAAAAATTTCAGTGCAATATTTTTTTAAAGCGCGAAGACCTGCAGATTGTAAGATCATATAAACTGCGTGGCGCTTATAATATGATGATGAGTTTGCCTGCATCTCAATTGCAGTTAGGAGTGGTGTGTGCAAGTGCAGGTAATCATGCGCAGGGCTTTGCTTATAGCTGTAAAAAACTCAATGCCAAAGGAGTGGTGTTCATGCCCATCATTACCCCAAAACAAAAAGTAAATCAAACTAAAATGTTTGGGGAAGGTTGTGTTGAAGTAAAACTCATTGGTGACACTTTTGACGATTGTTCTCTGGCAGCACAGAAATTTACGGAACAGTACGGAATGACGTTCATACCGCCCTTTGATGATTTCAGAATCATCGAAGGACAGGGTACCGTTGGCGTGGAGATCCTGGACGAAGAATCTGACATAGATTATTTGTTCTTACCAATTGGCGGCGGCGGTCTGGCCGCCGGAGTAGGAAGCTATTTCAAAACTTTTTCTCCCAATACAAAAATTATAGGACTGGAACCTGAAGGGGCCCCCGCGATGTTCGAGTCAATAAAAGCCGGTAAGCCGGTTACGCTTGAAACCATCGACCGCTTTGTGGATGGCGCTGCGGTTAAAAGAGTAGGCGATATCACTTTCAGCATTTGTAAAGAAGTGCTGGATGATATTCATCTGGTACCCGAAGGAAAAGTATGTACAACAATCCTTAAGCTGTACAATGAAGACGCTGTGGTGGTAGAACCAGCGGGCGCCCTAAGTATTGCAGCCCTGGATGATTACGCAACATCCATAGTTGGTAAAAACGTAGTCTGCATTGTAAGTGGTGGAAACAATGATATCGACCGGATGCAGGAAATCAAAGAACGCTCTCTTCAGTTTGAAGGATTAAAACATTATTTCCTGATCAACTTCGCCTAGCGGCCTGGAGCTCTGAAAGAATTTGTAAACTCCGTATTAGGACCAACCGATGATGTTACCC
>CAXTDO010000519.1:0-5247 GCA_964242315.1 uncultured Flavihumibacter sp. | reverse complement strand
GTAAAAAACTTCGGCAAAAGCGGGAATTTCTTTTATAATATCGTAAGAGGTATCGATGAAAGACCGGTAGAGGCTAACCGCGAAACAAAATCGATTGGCGTTGAAGATACTTTTTCTTATGACCTGAACAACCTGGAAGAAATGAACAAAGAGCTGGAGAAGCTCACCGTTAAAGTATCCGAGCGTTTGCAGCGTTATGAATTAAAAGGAAGGACCATAACACTCAAGATCAAATACAGTGACTTTAAAATCATCACCAGGAGCCAGTCCTTTATTCAGCCAATAAATGACACTAATACAATTGCCGTTACTGCCAGGCAGTTGCTTTTGCAAACCGACCCTGAAGGAACGAATATCCGCCTGCTGGGTATCACTTTATCCAATTTTGGCGAAATTATATTAAAGCCTAAAAATTATAATGGCAATGGGCAGTTGCAGTTATTCGATTAGTGGTCCTGACAGCTTTTTAACCACTTACAAGATTAGCTGCCACCTTTGTTATGTGAGACTTAAACTAAAGAATAGAAACAATAATATTATTTCTTCCAGGCATATCGGTAGTTGAATCGCCGGTTAGGAGCACTGTCGCCACTGGTGCTTAGGGAGATCGGATCTTTCAGATCCTGTGGATTATCACACCAGTGAAAATCAAAATTAATGGCATTACCTTTCAGTTGAAGAAGGCTTCTTGGAACAGACAGTTCCAGTTTGTTACCCTTGTAATTATAACCGATTTGTGCTGCTTCTTTCCAGGAACTGTCGTTTGCATTTGTTTCATAATGCAACACAGAGGTCATCTTATCATCTATAATATTTTTATTAATTATAAAGTCGTATCCAAACCATCCCGTATTTGGATTTTGATCTGCATCTATCAGCAGCAGCATCCAGTTATTGCCTGATGAAGGAGTAAGCGCCTGATCCGTTTCAACATAAAAATATACGTTGTTGTTGTCTGCTGCTACTTTAGCATTTAAAATATCATTACGACCGGAACTATTGGTATAAGATATTCCTCCATAACCTTTGTGATTGCGGTGAAAGACATCGCCCCTTGTATCACGATATTCGGGAGTGACCGTTTTCCAGTCAGTAAAATCGCCATCAACATTTATGTGCGCCAATCCTTTGCTCTCAGGAACAGGCCGTACTCCTTTGTAAAGCCTTATGTTTTGAGCCATCTGCATATAGTAATTATCTGTATAGCCATCTTTCATAGGCTGAAGGCACCTGTTGAATTCAGCATTGTACTGGTCAACAAAGAAATAACTGTTTTTGCGACGCATAAAATCAAAGGTTGACCCTTCTTTAGGCTGGTATTTGCCGGCTGTCCATTCGTTCCAGTCGTTAAGGTATAGGAATGAAGGATCTGCTTTTAAGGCTTCGTTCCATCGCTCCTGAAAATATATGCCATACCCTTCGGGATGAGTAACAGTTTTCTTAAGCCAGGATACATAAGTTGCTTTAGGCATATCGACTTCATTCAATTCCGGCTCACCCGATTCCCTGGACCACGATTTTCCTACAAGACTGGATGGATGCTGCGCAGGTGTAACAGCGGCTTCTTCTCTTATTCCATTATGTAATGAGATAAGACTGTCAGGATTCATTGCTTTTACCTTCGCGTTGCCCATGTCGTAACCGAAGCTCCAGTTGTCTTCCGTGCCTATAAAGCGTTTGCCTGCCCATTCGTAATAGCCCCACCACATGGTACGCAGGGTAAAAGTGCTTTTTACTTCCCTGGTGTAATCTTTATAAAGTTTTTCTGTGTAGTCAGGGTTACGGTAATGCGGATTATTTTTATCGCTAAGCGCTGTTGAATCATAATGCGGGTTAGGATTTTTTACGCCTTTTCCATTTGCGTCTACCTGGGGCATTCCGTTATACAACAGCAATGGCTTATTATCCCAGTAAAACCAAAGGTCCCTGAATTTATTTTGCTTATAAATGCGATCGTACAAATCCTGCACTACGGTCATTACCGGGCCGTTAAAAGCCCAGAAGCAAAATTGCGGCACCTTGTTTCCTTCCGCTTTCATCTTTTGCATTACGGTAAAAATTGTATCCCATTCGCTCCAGTAGCGTACCGCATTGGTAACGTCCATAATCATTACATCAACACCAGCATCGGTAAGCATAGACATGTCTTTGCGGATAACATATTCATCCTTACTTAAAAAATAACCCATTTCAGGTTCACCCCAATGATAAGAATCCTCTTTCCATTGCGGATTTTTTGCGTCGAGCCTGGCATTGGTATCAGCAGCAAGCACTTTGGTTACGTCTCCCGAGTAGGGACTTTTTAAAGAAGCTTTGTCATCGGTATGCCAGGTGATGTAAAAAACACTTACAACGCGGCGGTGATCTTTTTTTAAAGGGCCAGCTACTGTAATGCCCGGCATCGTTCTTCCTAAAGCATCTGTTGCTACCCAGGTATCTGAAAATAGATCGCGGTAATATTTTTCCCCTGAAGTATTAATTGAACCACCTGTTACTGATTGTTGGCCTGATGTAATTTTCGGAGTTATGTGTAATAGAATTAACAAGGCAACAGATAGAGAAATCTTTTTCATTATTAAGTAATTACTGTGACGGATTTTTGGGCAAAAGAAATGGTAAATGAACGCACGAGAACGGAATTAAGAAATATCTTTTGAGGCACCCGAAAAGTTCGGGTTAAAGGGTTTCAGCATGGCAAGCAATTTTAGATTCTAAAAATAAAAAGGAATTCTTGTTAGACGGTTCCAAAATAATTAGAATTTATCATTCGGGCATCCTGTTCCATCCTTGTCGGTTCTTTTTATTGGTCATACCCTGGTGGAGTATCAGCCATAAATTTACGTGTTGCTATAAACCGTCCGTACATTTTTTTAACCACGGAAAAGCCGAAGTAGCACGGAGGTCCACGGAGGAGCCTCTTCTTTACCTGTGGTTTTCTGTGGTTAAAAAAAACACTTACAAGTTTATTTCCTGTGTCTTGCCGGTTTATCTTTGTAAGTAACCATGCGTACATTACTGATAGACAACTATGATTCCTACACTTACTTAATCGCCCAGTCGCTTTGGCAAATTAATGGTACCAGGCCAGTTATAATTAAGAATGACGCGCTTTCCATTGAAGCCTTAAAAGACCTTTATTTCGATAATATTGTAATTTCCCCCGGTCCAGGAACACCCGATAATGAAAAAGACGTAGCACTTAGCCTACAGGTTTTCGAATCATTTCCTGACACACCTATATTGGGCATCTGTCTCGGACATCAATGTTTAGGCCGTTACTTTAACGGAAAGATCATACATGCGCCAAAAGAAATGCATGGCAAGTACTCCGATGTGCATCTTACACCTTCACTGCTTTTTAAAGACATGCCTTCATTGATTGCTGTGGTCAGGTATCATTCCCTGATTGTTGAAAAAGATACATTACCGGAATGCCTTGATTGCATTGCTACAACTACTGACGAACATGCGCTCATAATGGCCCTGCAACATACAACAAAGCCATTTTATGGAATACAGTTTCATCCGGAATCGATCGGTACACAACACGGAGAACAGATCTTTAAAAATTTTAAAGACCTGAGTGAGGAATGGCTTAAACAGGGAAACAGGAGTGCTACAGAAAAAATAATGAAACGCAAGCTGGTGGTAGAAAAGTTGGCATGGATAGATGCAGAACATGTGTTTGAATCATGTTTCAAAATGGCTGATTATTCTTTTTGGCTGGACAGCAGTCTGCCCGGACACAACGCCCGTTATTCCTTTATGGGAACTCCGGAGTTTATCGTTCAAAAACATACCGATGAAGTTACTATCAGCTATGCAAATACAAATTCCGGCGTAGCAGCCGGCACTCATAAAAAAGATTTTTTTGAATTTATTCATGCGCATCTTTCTCAACATGATATTGATTCTGCAAAAGATGAAATGCCTTTTACAGGAGGTTTTATAGGATACCTCAGCTACGAAGCAATTAAACATGAGGGAGGAGTACTTACCAAATATGCATCTGAATATCCGGAATGTCTCTTTATGTGGGTAGAAAATTTTATTGCTTTTGATCACAACAATCAGCAGGTTCTTATTTGCAGTATCATGGAGGAAAAAGAAAAGCAATTAAAATGGATTAACCAAATTAAGCAACAAGTTCATCTCAAACCGGTTGCTGCACAATTGCGTTTGTTCAATGATGTTATAAACACCCAAACTGAAAGGCTTCCCTTGGCAACCAGTAAAACAAAGGCTGAATATATAGAGGATATTAAGCGTATTAAACAATATCTCAAAAATGGAGATACTTATGAAACCTGTCTTACCAATGAGTTCAGGGTTCAGGTAACAGTAGATTCCTATGAACTGTATCGGGTATTGCGACTCACCAATGCCGCACCTTATTCAGCCTATATTCATTTGCCTGACTTTGATATATTGAGTTCTTCTCCGGAATGCTTTTTAACTATTAACGAAGACGGAAAAATAAAAAGCGAGCCTATTAAGGGAACACGTGCCAAAGGAGTTACTTCTGAAGAAACTGCCCTAATAAAAGAGCATCTCAGTGAAAGCAGTAAAGATCATTCTGAACTGCTTATGATCATTGATCTTATCAGAAACGACCTGTCCGTTTTCTGTGAAAAGGGTTCGGTGAAAGTTACAGACTTCATGAAGGTTACAGAATATGCAACTGTGCTACAGCTATCATCTGTTATAGAAGGACGATTGGAAAAAGGAATTTCAGTTGGTGACGTGTTGAAATCAATGTTTCCGGGCGGTTCAATAACAGGGGCGCCAAAATACAGAACCATGCAAATTATAGATGCATTGGAGCAGCGGCCGAGAGGACTTTATACAGGAAGCATTGGCTATATATCCGTAAGTAAATCCGCCGAATTTAATATTGCCATCAGAACGTTGGTTTGTAATGAAACCAGGAATGAGATTGTTTTTGGCAGTGGCGGCGCCATCATCGCCGAATCTGATCCCGAAGAAGAATATCAGGAAATACTGATTAAAGCATATGCTTTGATAAGAGCTATCTACCTGGCAAAGTTTGGAAAATTTGAAAGCTATAGTATCGAAACTATTACAAGCCATCAATCTGATGAAGTGTCGAAAGATAGTCAGCAGTATTATTTCAAAGCTCCTGATTTTGAAAGCGTGTTTGAATAAGTGTTTTTTTAACCACGGAGGAAGAGCCGAGGTGCCACGGAGGTCCACGGAGAAGGCTCCTCCGTGGACCTCCGTGGCACC
>CAXTDO010000518.1:2429-5257 GCA_964242315.1 uncultured Flavihumibacter sp. | reverse complement strand
CACAGAGGGCACAGAGGAGGAAACACAGAGGGAGCCTCTGCGCCCCTCTGTGTTTAAAAAATATTCTGACGTTAGAACCCTATATTATATCCAAAATTATAGATCGGCCGGGTACCATAAGGGCTTTGCGACTCGTGCAGCACATCAAACTGAACCATAATTACAATTGCGCCCCTTCCTTGAGGAATCACTGCACCACCACCTAATAAAAGTGAAGGCACTAATTTGCCAGGAATTTTGACGTTATAAGATGCATTATAATCTTTGTATTTACCCCACACATAATTCATCTCCGGCTGAGCCTGCAGCATAATGTATTTTATCGGATACACTCTTCCAAAGACATTTAAGCCTGCAACCCCATAGCTGGTTTTACTGTAATCATTATTACTATAATATGTCTTGATACTTGAATACTGAAAGTTAACGCCTGCTCCTGCGGCAAAGTAATCATTAAAACGATAACCCAGTTGCGGTGACACATTTACAAATGTATAATCACCAAAGCTCAATCCGAAATTACCGCCGATAAAGAGTTTGCTCTTATCAAAGCCTGTTTTTTCAGAAGGTTCCGGATCTTCACGCTGTGCAAAAACAGACGGTATAAAAACAGCGGTTAGTGCTAATAACGCCAGGTATTTTTTCATGTCTTAATCTTGTTTAAACAAAAATATATAATCGAAAAGATGGTTATAGTAAATGCTGCGTTCAAATCAATTAGTGGTTTTTTGCAGCACGCTGACAGGCACTGGCAAATTTAAAACGGTTTCAAGTGCATCAGTAGTTTATCTGAGAAAATATACACAAAAAATCGTTAATTGAAACGAATCACATAAAGCAGTAGTTAGGAGGTATACGGATTTTATCGATTATTAAACGTAGGGCAAAGCGACTGTCGCCGGGAACCACCAAGTTGTGTAAAGAAACCATTTTTTACTAATGAAAATTCAACTGCCCCACGACCATTATTATAAGTACTGAGTGAAGAAGTAGTAACATCATAAGTAAAGGTCATCTTAAAATTACTCACCTGAAATCCAAGCATTGGTATAACAGCATCACTGCTTCGATAATACAGGCCTCCTAACAATTGATAATCGCCTTCACCGGAAAGATTGTAATTTAAATTGCCACCTGCAACAAATTCTGAGGCCCGGGCCTGGTTTGAGTAGTAGCCCATAGGGTTGATGATCAGATCGTCACTCACTTTAATACTTGCGTTAAAAAATCCTATATACCTGGCAGCCAAGCGGTCGTCGAAGCCGGCGGAGTTGGTAAAAAAAGTTTCCTTAGGGCGATTCACATGCTGAATAGAAAATCCGCCGTTAAGATATAATTTATCGGTAGGAAAATAGGCATAATTCATTCCTATCTGTATATCAAGATAATTGGTGTTGGTAGTGTTAAAGACCACACTCGACGGAATACCTGCATCAAAGAAACCCGTTGCTTTATTAAACTGATCAGGAAATTTTAACTGGCTTGGATTAATGGTTTTGTTCGCCCAGCCCAGGTTGAAACCTGCCGTTAGCAAACTTGCCGACCCCAGTTCCTGGTGATAAGCAAGAGAGCCGTATATCTTGGTAGAAGTGAGGTTTCCTGTGCCTGCCGCATCACGAAGGATCACGCCACCCACGCCCATCCATGCATTGTCCAGCTTATTGCGAAAAACCTGAGCATCACCAAAAACGCTGAACGTTTTATAGGGCACCGACAAAACATTTACATACTGACTTCTATAATTCACTCCTATTCTGTAGTCGGCATCCGGTATAAAGCCGGTATTGGCAGGGTTGGTAGTTAAAGGCGAATTGAACCATTGTGAAAAATGCAAGTCCTGCGCGTAAGATATTCCCTGGTATAAAAATAAAGTTATCAGGAATATAATAGTCTTTTTATACGCGTCACCTCCGGAAGGTGTTTCAGGATTTATAGTGCGTTGCAAAATGGCGGTTAATGGTGCTGTTTTTTTTCTGTTCCTCATGGTAATATCTTCTTAACAAAAAACAATATTATTTATTCAACACTTTTATTGAAGCAAGGAGCTAATGTCCCTATCTCAATAACGTTATATCACCCTTTTTAGTTGTTTTAGTTCCGTCACTAAATTCTACAGCCAGCGTATATGCATAAACATCCATTGGCTGAACCACTCCTTTGAATTTACCATCCCATCCCTGGTTGGTATCGGTGGTTTCAAATACTTTCTGCCCGAGCCTGTTATAAATGGTGAATTTCATTTTTGCCACTGCAAATCCTTTAACATAAATCCTGCTTGCCTGTTCAGGACCAAGTGGTGTAAAGGCATTAGGCACATCCAGTCTGGGTACTACAATCGTTCTTACGGTAGTACAAACTGTGTCGTTGCATCCAAGCTGATTGAAGGCAACAAGGCATGCAGTGAACGTTCCGGTAGCATTGTACTGATGGTCAATAGCAGCACGGCTTGTTGTCATCAGCGTATCGCCATCTCCATAAATCCATTTGAAACGAGTGGCATTGGCCGATGAGGCATTGGTAAAAGTAAATGGTGTATTTTCTACCGGCACTGTTGGTGAAACAGTAAATGCAGCCGTAGGACTGCCCTGCACTACCAACGTCAACTGAGTAGAATCAACCCCGTTACAGGTGTTTGAATCTTCTGCTTTAAGTTTAACAATATAACTTCCGGGGGTTGCATACAAATGCGTTGGGTTAATGCTGTTTGATGTGGTGCCGTCACCAAAGTCCCATGTAAATGTTTGTCCGGCAAGCGAGGTGTTGTTGAACGCTGCAGTAAAAGGTGCGCAGGCTGTTGGAGGCCGAGACGGCGTTCACGATCCACTGGC
>CAXTDO010000518.1:0-2419 GCA_964242315.1 uncultured Flavihumibacter sp. | reverse complement strand
CTTTGTAACCGAATCCGGTCCGTTACAGTAGTTCGTGTCAAGCAATATCAGCCTTACTTTATAAGTTCCTGCCGAAAGGTAATTATGAGTAATACTTTCAGATCCGGCGTTCAACCGGGTGCCATCACCAAAATCCCAGACAAACTTTTGTCCTGTAAATGGCTTATTGGCAGGTGAAACAGACTGATTGTCGAAACGGAAAGTAAGCGACTCACAGGGTGGCAGCTTAACAGGGTTAAAGTCGAGCGCCGCAAAATCATTGCGTACAATAATAGTGATATGTGCAGTGTCGCGGATGTTACATGTTGCCGAATCTACTGCCACCAATTGAACACGGTATGTACCAACATTATTATAGGTATGCGACAGATCAAAACTATCTGTAACAACTACCGGTGACCCGTCACCGAAGTTCCACTCGTAGCTCTGTGCGTTGAGGATGGTATCCCGAAAATTAACGGTTAAAGGAACACAGCCGGTGGTGTCGAAAACATTATTGATATATGCTCTTACACCGGCACGAACACCTGCATAATTAAAAGAAATCTTTAACGCGGCTAAATTACATTGTCCACCTGTTCTTGCCGCAGCCGTACCGGTTGAACAACACCAGGCTCCGGGCGTAACGGGCCATTGAGGCTTTGGTCCCTGCCCTCCCGCACAATTGGCACAGATAGCCTGATAGATAACGCCATTCTGATCGAAGCGGCTGGTACCACCATCAACATGTTCCCCCAGTTTGCCATTCTGCCCATAAAAGGTTCCGTACAGCAGCTTGGAAGCATCACGTTGCAACACTATGAAATAAAAATCCGATTCATCAGGAACTTTCTTTAAAGCATCGTTGGTTATGGGCATTCCTGTGATAGGAGAAAGGTTATACTGACCCAGGATATCTTTGCCCCACCCGGAGACGTAAACATTTTCGCACCGGTCAACAAGAAAGGCCACCGGTGAGATATTCGGATTAGCCGAACCCGTTCCAAAAACGGTGGAATAAACAAACCCTGAGAGATCTTTTTTAAGCTTGGATATATACTGCTTTGAATTTGGATTGGAATAAAAGGTGTTGCCCACACTTACTACCGGCCAGGTGCCGGAAGTGATGCCCATGATATACGGAAAGTTATTCCTGTCGAACTGAATACCAAAAACAACATCTGTTCCGGGGGTACCCATGTAAGTGGTTTGCCTTAATACAGAGCCATCATTTGAAAATACCGATATGAAGCCATCGCTTACCCCACCGTTGTAAGTAGATTGATAAGAACCGCTTTTGTTACCCGGGAAGTCATTACTGGTTGTAGCGCCTGCTACATAAATATCCTGGTTAGCAGGATTTATTGAAAGAACAAAAGATGCGTCATAGCCGCTTCCACCCAGGTAAGAACTGTAGATAACACTGTTACAGGTAGGATCCACTTTAATTAAAACACCATCCTGATTTCCACCAAAAGTTTTTTGTACTGCTGTAGGAGTAGTATAAAAGTTAGCTGATTTTGTACAGGAGGCCAGATAAATGTTTCCGGACCCATCTAAAATCACCTCGCTTCTTGCATCATCACCGTAATTATTAAGTAACAGTTCCGGCCCTGAGGAATGGCTGTCGGCAATATTGAAGCCATCATCACTGGTACCACCTATCCTTACAGATCCTATTAAGGCTGAACCCGCAGCGTTTAATTTTGTAATGACAATATCCCAGTCCCCGTTTCCTTTGGTACCAAAGCTTCCGGTTGTAGGATAATTTTTAGAGGTAGTTCTTCCGGCAATTACAAGATTGCCCTGCGGATCTGCAAACAAGCTGTGAGGTTGATCTTTATTGGTTCCCCCGATATAAGTAGCGTACAAGCGCTGGCTGCCATTGGAACTGAACTTCATAATGCCCATATTCCAGTAACTCTGTTCACTCACACCCGAACCGCCGTATTTGGTTTGATAAGCGCCGACTGATACGGGAAATCCGGTTTCAAAAACAATTCCTCCGGCGTAAAAAGTACCATCGTTGCCATAAGTGGCTGTATAACCCCAGTTGTCAGCAGTGCTACCCGTGAAAGAAGCAAATATTAAAATGGGATCGATAATGAGTGTTGACTGACGGGAAAAATTCTTAACATCAAATTTTACAATATTGCCATTTACCTGGTAACGGCAATCCAGCTTTTTCTTTTCAGATGCTTCGTATTGATAAGTATAGGGATACAGTTCTCTTACTTCGCCGACTGATGTTGTAATAATCAGCTCGCGGTTCTTGATGCCCAGCTTATTTACTCCGTCAAACTTCATAGTTATCTGAGAGGGGTCTGCTCCCGGACTTACAATAAACTCATACTTAAGGTTTCCGTATTCACTGTAGAACTTTACGTCGATGCCCGGATATAAATCCTTATAGGTAACGGACTGAAAAATTTTACAATCT
>CAXTDO010000517.1:0-5259 GCA_964242315.1 uncultured Flavihumibacter sp. | reverse complement strand
ATGAAATATTTCTACTTGTTAATAGAAATTATTCCAACACCAATTACTTTGATGATTTTGACAGGTGAAAAGAGAATGAATTAAATAGCTTGCAGATATTAAATGTAAATTATCTCGCATTCGGACTACAAAAGTTCTTACAAAACTATTTAAAATAAGTTTTATTAAAGGTCAGCAATTCGGTTTACCTGAATGGCTTTATATTCAAATTCAATCCTTACTACAAGTCAAAGCTGATCATCCGCAAGATTAACTATATTATCCATAGGGCATTTATCTGATGACCATAGAGTAGAAAGCGCGGTTCGGAGTAGAATAACTTAAATATAGGCTTGGTATTGCAGGCAAAATAAAAGCTCAGCAAACCGGCAATTGTTGCGAGAAACGAAATTAAAGATTAATACTGATGAAAATCTACGTTATAGGAAGTATTGATCCGGCAAGTGAGGAAAGCAAAGAGTTTAGCTTTTCTGCCGGGCTCTGGGTAAACAATTGGCCAGGCAATCATTCACGGTAATTCTTTGCAGTCCTTATCCTGATTCAGCAGACAATAAGATTATTAAAGGTATTCAAATGGAGCCAAAGATCAGGATGATTCTAAGGCGGCGAAATTATACCGTGTTGAGAGACAATAATGATTTTACTCCAAGTGAAAATATATCATCGGCAATTAAAGAGCGAATTCATAAGGCTCACGTCTTTATTGCCGTCTGGTGCAGGGAGTATGCCTGTAGTCCCTGGTGCTTTGATGAATTGAGTATCGCCCTGAAATCACATGTGAAAGAAGGACGGGAGCTTTGGATTTTTAACCTCGATCAAACTAGAATGGTTCATCCTGATGCGCGGAATTTGTTATCTTACTCAATAAAGTCAAGGGAGGAATTAAGCGGCAAAATTGCAGACCTGCTCCGACCAAAAGATAGTTGAAGTTAGTTGGAAAAAACATAGAAACAACCTTACCATAGCTTACAGGGATCAATTTGCGAAGGTTACAGGCACAAAAAATACAATTTGTTTCAACAATGGATGCAGGAACAACATTGATCCCTGTTACTTTATTTTTGAGAGATTTTCAGCAGTAATACATAATCAATTGCAATTGGGATGCCTGAAGACAAGCAGCGGCAACAAAAATCTGTCATCGAAAATACAAAAACATGTAACTTCAAACTATAGCAAAAATTGCCAACTGCCAGATGCTGCATTCAAAGAAACGGATGATGAAACTTTGACAGATGCCTCCACGCCATGTAATCATACCCGGAAAAATGCAGTTGAAAATATCGTCATTAAAATTTTTTAAATCAACAATTTAAACAACCAAACAATGCCGGAGATTAATGATTTAAATTCTAATAACAGGGAGCAAATTGCAAAAACTGTTACCATATACGTTTTGATAATTACTTCCCTCATTCTGGTATGCGGCGTGATTATTCTTCTTTTGAAAAAGGATAAGGAAGATCCAAGTTTCGCGCAGTTCAAAGACATTGTTGGCATGTTGCTTCCGCTGTTGGGTACATGGATCGGAGCGGTACTTGCATATTATTTCTCCAAAGACAATTTTGAAAGTGCCAATAAGAGTGTCCGGCAGATTGTTGATAAGATCACCTCTCAGCAGAAACTAGAGTCCGTTAAAGCGAAAGACGTTATGATTGGAAGATCAAAGCTGATTGTTCAAGTGATGGGGGCGGGAGAGGATTTATCTAAATTTAAATTAAAAGAGGACTGCATCGACTTTGTTGAAAAAAACAACATTAAAAGAGTGATTGTTTTAGATGATAAAGACCTTGCCAAATATGTGATTCACCGTGATCTGATTTCTTATTTTCTTGCCGGCGAGACGATATCTGGCAAATCCGTTGCAGGATGTACCCTGAAAGACATGTATGACAATGGTGGACAGGAAATAAAAAACACGTTTGATAATTCGGTGAAGTTTATCGGTGAAAATGCAAATTTACTGGACGCAAAAACTATTATGGATCAAAACAAAGCCTGCCAGGATGTGATGATAACAAAAAATGGAAGTGCTGATGCTCCGGTTCTTGGATGGATAACAAATGTTACCATATCTGAAAATCTGGTAGTCTGAAAGGTATGTCATAAGCAACTCATTAAAGTATGAATTCCCCTATTACATCTAATCCAAAACATTGTTATGTTATAATGGGCTTTAGTATAAAGACCGATCTTGCTACCGGGCGAAAATTAAACCTGGACCGATCATATCTTGGGTTGATAAAGCCGGTGGTTGAGAGCAAAGGTCTGATTTGTATCCGGGCCGACGAATTGAAGTATTCGGGATCCATAGACTTCCCTTTATACAATCAGTTGCTTACAGCCGATGTAGTAATGGCTGATCTCTCTGCTGCCAATCTCAATGCCTTTTATGAATTGGGTGTAAGGCATGCTTTAAGGCCCCGAACAACAATCGTGATTTCTGAAGAAAAGCTTGTTTATCCTTTTCATTTCAACCATATTGTTATCAATAAATACACCCATCTGGGGGATGCTATAGATTATTTTGAGGTGCTAAGATTCCAAAAGCTGTTAGGTGAAATTTTTAGCGCTGGAAAATAAAATGCCTGAAACACAATAAAGCAAGATGGCCGTGGATAATCAAATGAAGATGTATTTAAATCTATTTGTTGCATCGAAACAGCAAAACCTGCCTGATTTGATGAATTTATCACCACCCGTAAATACCAAAGTTCAATCGGCCCTGAATTTTCTGGAAAGAAACGTCGATTATTTTGATCTTATACACGCAAAGGGCTTCCCGACATCAATTCCAGTTATAAGCAAGTTATTTTTGAAGCATTCACCGTTAAACCGGAGACTCACCCCAAAGAATGGAAAGAGGTTAATTTCATGGCTAAGTTGCTGGTGAAATACCTGAACAATCACGGCTTCAATAATTATTTTATCCATACGGATAAGATAGTAAATGGGGAAGAAATAGAGCATACGGTATTTGATTTTTGCGAAAGAGCGTCAGTATTGATCCTGTTGGCGCAACAGGAAGCCTTTCGTGACCGCAGTAATGAAACCAATTGGTGTTACAGGGAATACGACCATTATCTGGCTACACATCCGGTTAGAAAGCACTTCCTGGTATTTAAATCGGAAGATCTTGTACGTCCTGCAGATGCAGGAAGTTCTATATTGGATTGGTATGATTACATAGCTACTGACAATGGTATTTTAGGAAATACAATTGAAGTTGATTGCAGCTTGTTTAAGCTTAAGATGATCATCAACGAGGTGGCTAAACTTATTTCCAGTGTAAAGGATAATATTTTCAGGGAAATGATTTCTTCAATAAATTAATTCGTCGCAGGCTTCGATGTCGTTGATGCAAAGTATCAATGGGATGAGTGCCGGGTATATAGTTGATACTGATAAGGAATTTTAAACGTTTTTCCAGGTAAAACTTTAGCCATCTTGTATGCGCCCAGCTTAATTCAAATTAACATAATGCTTTCCATGCTCCAGCCTTCGTCTCAATTGCATAACAATTTAAGCAAACTAGACGAGGTTAAGTCAAGGTAAATTTATAGTGCTAATTTCAATGATTTATGCATTAAAAATTTGCTGTATTTTGCTATAACATCGTTGGGAAGCTGGCTATTGTAGCGGTTGTCGCCTACCATGGTGCCTTCAACTGGAAACAGTTTCAGCCGGTCTTCGTAGTAAGAATCAAGCAACGCAGTAAAATCATTGCTACGTGTACGGACAGTCTTTACTTCCGGCTGTCCGCATGACCAGCAGCAAACGGACAGGATGAGAAACGCATACAGGAATTTCATGCATGAATGGGTTATGTGCATAAAAGTAAAGAATGCTTCTTATGCGGCAAGCAGCGACAGTGAAAACCTGTGAATCGAAAAATGCTTTGTACTGGCCGCTGGCATTTGCAAAAACGCCCTGATGGCCACTGATTGAATCTTTCTCTATAGCCAGTGATTCGCTAAAATAGGGATCTGTCCCTTCAAAATTAGGGAACATTCCTTAGTTCTTCCAGTCTCCGGGAAGCGAGTTTTGTGCAGCTACTGCAAAGTCTAAGCAGTGCATCTGCAATCATTAAAAAAACCTAGTTAAAAAATCTTTTATGAAAAAAGCAATCATCCATGGTTCCTGCAGAACGGGAACTGAAATCACTAACCCAAAATCGAACAGATTCATCCCAACAGGCAACCTGGCGTTGCTGACATTGTTGCTTGGCCTCTTCATCTGTATCGGCTGTAAAAAAGAGCATGGTGACAAAGATCCGGCTGATGTTTTGAACCTGTACACCGGGCTTTCATCGCAAACCATGTATGAACTAAAAGAAGCTCAGGTGGCTACCACCCGTTACAAAGACATTCAGAACGCAGTAACGGACGGCTACGCCGATATTAACGTTGTGGTGGAGCACATGGGGTTCCATTATATGAAGGCGTCGTTATCAGACACCGTGTTTGAATATAAAAAACCGGAGATTCTTGTGTACAATAAAAATCATGAAGGCAAGGTGGAACTGGTAGCGGTGGAATATGCGGTACCTATTGATCTGCAACCCAACCAGGCGCCTGAAGGATTTACCGGCAGTGGTGATGTATGGAAACGGGATACCGGCTTTGGCCTTTGGCTCCTTCATGCGTGGGTTTGGGAGTACAACTCCGATGGTGTTTTCAATCCCACCAACCCATTGATACACCTGCATTAATCATCCTTCAAAATAATTCTTCATTTAAAAAACTTAACCGTTCCTGCAACACGATATCTATTGACCATCCGGATAGTTTTTTAACCACTGATGAAATACCGGAGATAAGGAAGAGGTTACACAGAGGCATACTCTGTGTAACCTCTTCCTTATCTCCGGTATTTCATCAGTGGTTAAAAAACACTTACAAGTGTTAGCTACTAGAATGAAATGCGTCCTATCATACTTGACTTAACACTTCCATACTGTTTTATTTTGCCCACACTTACTATATTTAACGTGAATACTGAATTACTTTAAATGTAAGTCATTGAGTTAAGCATAATTCTAAGCGATTCGCCGGGTCGAGTTTTGTGTTAGTAAACGTCAATTAAAAGTATTATATAATCCGGTATTCACGTTAATTAAAACGGATCTTATTACAATTAATGCTTGAGATAAAGTAACCATGAATTCTGTCAACAGCGAGTCCCGTTAGGGCAATGACATTAATTTAACGTGAATACTGGATTAGAATAAGAAAAGGTTGGCAAAATAATGGTGTAAGA
>CAXTDO010000516.1:0-5265 GCA_964242315.1 uncultured Flavihumibacter sp. | reverse complement strand
CGATGATGGTGTAACAGCACCCGGCATCCAAAGTTTAGTTGAAGCGGTGAAGGGCCTTGGAAAAATTGTGGTGGTGGCTCCGGACAAACCCCAGTCGGGAATGGGGCATGCCATCACTATCGGTCAGCCGTTGCGACTGACCAAGGTTAAATTTTTTGAAGATGTAGAGGCGTGGTCGTGCTCGGGTACCCCGGTGGATTGTGTAAAACTGGCGGTGGATAAAGTACTTCATCGCAAGCCTGATCTTTGTTTGAGTGGCATTAATCATGGTGCCAATCATTCTATTAATGTAATTTATTCAGGTACCATGTCTGCCGCGGTGGAAGCGGCCATTGAAAGTATACCGTCCATCGGATTTTCTTTACTGGATCACAGTATTGATGCGGATTTCACAGCATCAAGAAAATACGCCCGTATTATCGTTGAAGAAGTATTGAAAAACAAACTGGATAAGCATGCGGTGCTGAATGTAAATTTTCCGGCTATCGCTTCGGATCTTATAAAAGGAATAAAGGTATGCAGGCAGGCTTATGCTAAATACGAAGAAGATTTTATAGAAAGGAATGACCCGAACGGCAGGTTGTACTACTGGCTTACTGGTCAGTTCGTTAATTTTGATAAGGGCACCGACACCGATGTGTGGGCGCTTGAAAATAATTATGTAAGCGTGGTGCCTGTTCAATTCGATCTTACCAACTATATTTTAAAAACCAAACTGGAAGAAACCTGGAAGTTATAATGTTTAGAAAAGATCATCTTGCCCTGGGAGTTATATTGGGATTTATAGCCCCTTTATTCGGACTGATCATGTATTATTACAGTAGTTTTTTTCCGAAGCATGTTACGTTCATGGAATTTTTTGGGTATCTGAAAGCGTATAAATCATTGCTCACTGCCGTCAGCAGCATTTCGTTGCTGGCCAATGCAGTGTTATTTACGATCTATGTAAACACACAGAAAGATAAAACGGCTAAAGGCATATTTTTAGCAACCGTTATTTACGGGATCACGGTGCTGCTGATTAAGGTGATTAAATAGCTGTCAGCTATCATGAGACGCTATAATATATATCAACCTTTAACAAACAGAGAACCTAACTAATTACTTTTAATCTGCTGACAGCTGATAGCTGACAGTCGACAGCTAAAAATGAAATATTATATCATTGCCGGTGAAGCATCGGGAGACCTGCACGGAAGTAACCTTATAAGAGAATTAAAAAACCTGGATGCGCAGGCCGATTTCCGCTGTTGGGGTGGAGACATGATGCAGGCTGCCGGAGGCATATTGGTAAAACATTATAAGGAACTTGCTTTCATGGGCTTTACTGAAGTGATCAAAAACCTGGGCACTATCCTGCGCAACCTCGACTTTTGCAAAGAAGATATTATACGATACCATCCAGATGCAGTTATTCTTATCGACTACCCGGGCTTTAACCTTCGCATAGCGAAGTGGGCAAAGCAAGAAAATTATATAACAATTTATTATATTTCTCCCCAGGTATGGGCATGGAAAGAAAGCCGCGTTAAGTCTATCAGGAAAACGGTTGATAAAATGATCGTGATCCTTCCCTTCGAAACAACCTATTATAAAAAATGGGAGTATCCGGTTGACTACGTAGGGCATCCGCTGGTGGAAGTTATTGAAAATTTTAAAAAGCAAATCCCGCCCACAGATGGAAAATTATCCGGTGACAATCCATCAGCAAAAATCATTGCTTTACTGCCAGGCAGCCGCAAACAGGAAATTTTAAAGAAGCTTCCTATCATGCTGGCATTGTCTGCCACATTTCCTGAGCATCATTTCATAGTTGCACAGGCGCCCGGCCAGGAAGACTCTTTTTATGAAGCTTTATTGCGCGATTATAAAAATGTTACTGCTGTAAAAAATGACACTTACAATCTGTTGGCACGCTCCAGTGCTGCGCTCGTAACCTCAGGTACGGCTACTCTTGAAACGGCTTTGTTTGGTGTTCCCGAAGTAGTGTGTTACAAGGGCAGTCCTGTTTCTTACTGGATTGCAAAACGTTTGATAAGAGTAAAATATATCTGCCTGGTAAATCTCATCATGGATAAGGAAGTGGTAAAGGAACTTATCCAGGATGAACTGACCGTAGAGAATCTGCAAAGAGAACTGAACCTGTTATTGTACGATGCAACCAGGCAAACACAGTTGCAACAAGACTACGCTGCCCTGAAAAAGCTCCTGAGTGAAGGCGGTAACGCTTCGGCAAATGCGGCAAAAATCATTACTGAATTTTTAACTCTATAATCAGCGATGCCGGAAGAAGATCATTTTAATAATCATTACAATTAAGGCAATAAGGAACATGAAAATAGAGATGCGGTTGATGCCATGCATGTATTTCATCCATTGCGTGTTAGGCTGATTAGGGTCCTTCTTTTTAATATATAAGTATTCCGATAGCTGTTTTAAAATGCCCATTTCTGCGTGTTTGGAGTGTAACAATGAAGCAGTCGATTTTGTTGAAATCAGGTATGAGGTATGAGGTGAAAACCCCGAAGGGGCAATGTCATTCAATTAAGGACTGATGAACACGTAACGGTTCCCCTCCTTTTCAAGGAGGGGACGTTCAATTAAGATGCGAAGCACTTAATTGAACGGGGGTGGTTGATGACTGCAAGTGATTAGTAACTTGCATCAAAGGCAGCACTCCTATCAACCGGGCTAATTAATCACAATCGTCAACCACCCCGGATGAAAAACGTGCTTCGCATCGTTTTTCATCGTCCCCTCCTTGAAAAGGAGGGGAACCTGGAACCCGAACTATCAAATCCTTAACTAAAAATAATACCCCTTCGGAGTTTAACCTCATACCTTATTTATTTGGTTCTAATCAACCCCGCTGCTATATTTGCACTCCGTAATCAGGGGGGATTAGCTCATCTGGTAGAGCGCAAGCATGGCATGTTTGAGGTGATCGGTTCGAGTCCGATATCCTCCACTAATAAAGCGGAAGGTCATCAATGATCTTTCGCTTTTTTTATGTGCCTGATTTCAGCGGTCACCTGCTTATAGAAGCTGCATAAATGGGAGATGTTCTAAACGATGAAGGCCTTTCACCAATTTTGCTCACCTGAGCGTACCCGGCTGCTTCAAACAATTTCCGCAGCGATAAAAAATTCACCGGAAACGGTACCCAACGGTTGGGTATGTCGGTATCGTACTCCACTATTAAAAAGCTGCCCCCTTCCTTTATGTTCTTACCGAGCTTGTGTATCACTGCCATCTTATCTTCAATAAAATGAATGGAATTTGCCATTAAGATCCCATCCAGATTTGAAAGGTGGAGCTTATCTTTTGAGAAATCAAGTTGCTGGTGTTTTATGAGATTGTTTTTGGGATTTGCGCGCCTTGTTAAGGCTGTATTGGATTTATCAATCGCATAAATCGTACTGCCACCAGGTAACAAGTTTGCCAAAGCATAGCTGAATAAGCCTGATCCGCACCCCAGGTCTGCCCAAACTGCATTTACCTGCCGGTTCATGCTTTTTTCGTTGATCAGGGTAATGGCGTCTTGTAGTTCCATAAGAATGTAGTTAACCGGTCTGAATCTTGCCGGGATTTTCGCACCAGATGAATGTATAATATTTTAACAAACTTGAAGAATGTAATATTAACTTCAATTAATAAAATGGCATCGGCATTCAGCCGTTGCCTGATTACATCAACTCATACAATTCCATATGAAAAAAGCATTTGCATTATTATTGGTGCTTTGCATAGTAATAGCCATTGGTTGCCGTTCTGCTAAAATCAATCAACGTGACAGCGAAGGATATACGAAAATCTTCGATGGCAAAACGCTAAAAGGATGGGAGGGAGACCCGGTGTACTGGCGCGTGGAAAATGGAGCGATGGTAGGAGAGATCATTCCATCAACAGTTATAAAGCGTAATACCTTCATCATCTGGCGCGGCGGGCAGCCTAAAGATTTTGAATTAAAAGTGGAGTATAGAGTAACTGCCGGTGGCAATAGCGGTATCAATTACCGGAGTGAGGAATTGACGGATGCACGTTATTCACTAAAAGGTTACCAGTCAGACATAGACGGCGCCAATAAATATACCGGCCAGAATTACGAAGAACGAGGCCGAACCTTTCTTGCATTACGCGGGCAACAGGTAGTTCTTGAACAGGATCAAAAACCTATCGTTACCAAATCACTGGGAACAGAAGATTTTTTATTGTCGCATATTAAAAAAGATGACTGGAATGAGGTGCATTTAATTGTAAAAGGAAATCATATGCTTCATTATGTGAACGGTGTGTTGATGAGCGAGGTCACTGATAATGATACCGTTAACAGGAAGATGCAGGGATGGATAGGTGTCCAGGTACATGTTGGTCCGCCTATGAAAATTGAATACCGCAATTTCAGGATCAGGCAATAGCTTATTCTTAATACAATCCTTTATATGTATTGAGCCGGCGAAAATTGCTATCGGTATATCATGGCATACATAAAGACGCTAACGTTAACTAAACGATAAACAATGTTCAATACTCAATATTCAAACATAATTCGAAAGATTTTTGCGGGCTTTTTAATATTAACCTTTAGTGATAGTGTTTTGCAGGCCCAGCTACCGCCTGTATTCAGTAGCACCCGGGCAAAAGAAGCCAGTTCAACAGCTACGGTAACGCGTTATTTATCTCCTGTAAAAATTCTATGGCAAACAGCGAACGCACCGGCAAATATTATTAACGCCAAAAGGTTGTTGCTTCCAGGCAACGGGCAGGCTGATCTTGCAAACAAAGACATGTGTATTCTTAAAAGCACTAACGGAATTCACCCTGCATTGCTTTTAGACTTTGGTAAAGAGTTGCATGGCGGTTTACAGATCGTAACCGGAATGTACAAAGGTAACAAGCCGGTAAGGCTGCGCGTTCGCTTCGGTGAATCAGCCAGCGAAACAATGAGTGAAATTGAACCGGCAAAAAATGCTACTAACGATCATGCCATGCGTGATATGATGGTGCAGGTTCCCTGGCTGGGAAAACTGGAAGTAGGTAATACCGGTTTTCGTTTTGTACGGATAGACCTTTTGGAAGATAGTGCTGAACTGCAGCTCAAGGAAGTAAGGGCCAGATTTATTTTTCGTGATATACCTTACCTTGGATCTTTCAACAGTAGTGATA
The DNA here is from genome assembly GCA_964242315.1 of uncultured Flavihumibacter sp. Taxonomy (GTDB): domain Bacteria; phylum Bacteroidota; class Bacteroidia; order Chitinophagales; family Chitinophagaceae; genus JADCRZ01. The sequence goes on along the minus strand of CAXTDO010000516.1, from coordinate 99 downwards.
CGTTGCTAAACAGGATCTGGCTGACCGGCGCCTACACCGTTCACCTGAACATGCAGGATTACCTTTGGGATGGTATAAAACGCGACAGGCTTGTCTGGA
>CAXTDO010000515.1:0-5269 GCA_964242315.1 uncultured Flavihumibacter sp. | reverse complement strand
ATCGGTTTTCCTATTGATATGCCATCTTTTAATTTTTCCTTATCCCGAATAGTATTAAAATAAAATGTAGTGCATCCAACAGTTGCTTCTGTTGGACCATATTCGTTGATAACTTGTATGTTCACTTCTTTTTCAAAAAAAGGAGTCAGGTGATTCATGTGCAATGCTTCACCTCCGATAACTAGCCTGTTGGTAACCCATTTTTTACCTGTGTCTTTAATTGTTGCTCCTAAAACTTCTAAATGTGCAGGAGTAGCTTTTATAAAGTCATATGGAGCATACTTCCAGAAGTTGTGATCTTCAAATGTTTCCAGGCGATGTTTTGACGCTATTACTACCGCCTTGCCGGATAATAAGGGCAAAAACATGGCTGTTAAAGAAGCATCGAACGTATAAGATAAATGTATGAAACTCCCCGAACCACCTTCTTCTTCGTTTGTATAGTTCGCTTTACAGCTTAATAAATAATTGCTTAACGAACCATGTTCTATCATTACACCTTTGGGTTTGCCAGTGGAACCAGAGGTATATATAATATAGGCAAGATTAGTAGTTTTGATACTGATTTGCAGATTCCCTATGGCGTTTTTTTTAATCAGGAACCATGCGTTTTCTATTTCAATGACCTCAATATTTTCCTTGACTGATAATTTTAACTTATTATCTTTTCTCATAATCACTACTGATGCCCCGGTATCGTCGAGCATGTATTCTAACCTTTCTTTTGGGTTTTCAGGATCAATTGGTACGAACGCCCCCCCTGCTTTCAGAATACCGAGTATCCAAATTATCATATCCGGAGTTCGGTCAATACAAATGGGAACAATCATTTCCTTTTTTATTCCTTTGCCTCTTAAACAATGTGCTATTTGATTTGATTGCTCGTTTAGGTCATTGTACGTTAGCTTCTTGTCATTGAACACTATTGCTACATTAGCAGGCGTTTTTAATACCTGTTCTTCAAACAACTCAGGAAAGCTGGTTTTATAAGAAAATTTAGCAGTACCGGGGTTTGTTGCGGGTTCTAACATATTAGTTTCCATATATGAATGTAATTCAATGATTGAAAATACATCATCAAAATAAAGATTATTGGTCAAATAGTAAAATGTATGAATGTTTCTTTTTTTGCCTGGCTGAATTCTGAAGATTCTCTGAATTTTCTGTATGAATTAGGTGTCGGACTAAATCTCTTTGTTTTGATAACGTGGGTTGCCAAGGTGCTTCGTTTGCATGTAACCTTGATCAAAACCCCTTGTTTCTACTAACAATATCTTCTCCTTATTGAAACACTAAACGCATAGGCAACTTTACATAGGATCGAATTATCATCTTAAGTAATTGGTAGAATACGATTGCTGTTTGTTGATATTAAATAACTGCGAAATTTATTACATTCGTATATACAGTAATACACATGTTGCCCCGCCATAATTGTTCAGTTTTGGCTCCAATCAGAGAGCATAATTCAACCATCAAAACCAATAAGGAACATTAGCCTGAAATTATTTAATCATCTTGGTAAGCCGGCAAGGACAAATAGCATAAACAAAAATTTATTTTAATCATCAATGAATACAGATTCGGCTAAACCGTGTTTATGAAGACCTGACGTTACTTTAGAAGAGTTACTAAAGACGCAGCATTGGCTGTATTAAAGATGGCAAAAAAGTCGTTGACGACAGAAAAGCTCCTTCATGAAAATTATGCTTGATGAAAGTTTGCCCGGGAGACTACGCTATGACTTTGGTGAAGGGCATGAAGTATGACTGTTCGCGACATGGGTTGGTTAGGAAAGAAGAATGGTGAACTGCTAATGCCTCCAACTTTATAAATGCCTCAAGGTTGTGCGTTAGCCATTCCATAAATACGGAATAAAATACAAATTATAAAGGATCGCAATGGAAGAAAAAAACCAGTATTATTCAAAAAATAAAATGAATTTAATTTGGCATTCAAACATGACGGAGGTATATGGCCAACTAGTATTTGCTGAAATCGATAATTTATGAATTTATGGAGGAAAGAATGGTTAGGTGGGCCAGAAATAACGGCACTAACCTATACTTAATTGCTCTGACAGGGATAGCAGTAATTTCCTTCAATTCTGCATAAAACCGATACTAAATCTAAGAATTTATGTAAATTGAGTTGTGCATTCATAGTCTAACCAATTTATTTTTAAGTTAGAATTAAAATTAATATTTTGCATTGGAAAGCGGCGCCTTTTTACATCCGTTGAGCTGTCGCATCAATATATATAATATACCTTTAATTTGTATCACGCTAACAAGCAAAAAGTCTAGCTATATTTAGTTCGTCTCAACTTTATCCAATTCTTCTAAAAAACCTTGTAGCTGTTTGGCTTGCTTCCACTATACTAAGAGGTAGTTTTACTCCTTAAAATAGGTATTTTATGGGAGTGAGATAGCGTAAGCTTTATTATAAATCGATCCCGATAGTACGATTGCATAAAATACTGAAGATGGAATAAGAATCATTATATGATTCAAGTTGAATGCTTGTTTAAAAAAGTAGCTGGAAAAAGTTGTAGAATTTCAAATTGTGAGTAAAGTATTATGCAACAAACATCCTTTCCTTTGCATCCTGCCCAGCAGGATGTATTTACAGATCAGTTAATCAACCCGCAAAGCCCCCAATATAATCTTGGGGGCTATATTATTTTGAGGGGCGAGCTTGATAAGAGGAAATTCGTTGAAACCATTTATTCAGGAGCGGTGGTTTTTGACGCTTTCAAAATGCGCTTTGACGCCGACGGTAGCCGTTTTGAAGGATATTACGATGGCAGGTATACCGTAATGGAAATAGATGAGGTTGATTTTAGCCATCGTACGCCGGAGGAAGTACTTGCATGGATGCAGGACAGGTTTAACATCGCTTTTGAATTTGATAAGACTAAACCGTTATTTGAACAGTACCTGATAAAAATCAAGGAAGATGAGCACTGGTTTTTTGGAAGGTACCATCATTTAATCACAGATGGGTATGGGTTTATTGTATGGGTGAATTATGTATCAAACAAGTATAAATCTCTGGTTGAAGGAGATAAGGTAGAATTTGCCTACCCGTCGTACCTGGAAGCAGCCGCTGCGTCCTTCGAGTATACAAACTCTCCTGCATACGCAGCAGAGGCGAACTACTGGAAGGAAAAATTGCCGGAAAAGCCCGAAAGGCTGTTGCAAAAAAAATATGCTGATGCCACACAGCCATTTGTAAAAAGTTCCACTTTTCAACTGGATTTAAATGAAGAGCAACGGCAGTTGATTGACAACCTGCAGGAGTTAACCAGGGTAAGCATTCAGCAACTTACCATTGCAGCACTGCTTATATATTTTGGTAAAGCATTCGGGCAATCGGAGTTTCTTTTTGGCATACCGGTTCATAAGAGGGGATCCAGGAAATTAAGAAACATCGTTGGTATGTTCAGCGGCATACTCCCTCACAAATCCACCTACGATCCGAAAGTAATTTTAATGGATCTGCTGAAGGATATCGCCGCCTCGCAAAAAAGAGATTACCGTAATCAAAACTATTTAAACGGCGACCTCACCAGAACACTAAAAATACCCGCTACGGAAGGTTATTTATGTGAAGTGCTTATTAATTACGAGCCACTTCATTTCGAGCTTGATTTTGGTACTGCTATCAATGCAAGCATTACCCGGCTTGCCAATGAAGCCGACCGCAATCCGCTACAAATTTGTTGGCGTGATTACGCTGCCCGCCAGGCTATGCAGTTGCAAATACATTACTCCACAGCGTTTTTTACAAACGAAGAAATTGAATGGCTGTCCAGCCGTCTCCTTTTTATCCTACAGCAATTTTCAGAAGGGCTTCATCAGCCGATTGGAAGTTTTGAGATTTTGCCACCTGCGGAACATCGGTTGCTTTCGGGTTTTAACAGTACCCATGTTGCATATCCAAATAACCGGACCATTGTAGATTTATTTGAGGAGCAGGTACGGAAAACACCGGAAAACATAGCGTTAGTTTTTGAGGGTGAGTCATTATCGTACGGGCAGTTAAACGGGCGGGCAAATCAACTGGCTCATTATTTACGCACAAAAGGAGTTGAGGAAGAAACGCTGGTACCCATCTGTATCGAACGGGGTCTTGAAATGATAATAGGCTTGTTAGGCATATTAAAAGCAGGAGCAGCCTATGTACCTGTGGACCCTGATTATCCGCCAGACAGGGTAAGGTATATGCTGGAAGACTGTGCGGCTACATTGGTTATCACCACTAAAGAGAGCCGGGCAAAACTGAATGGTTCAGCACCGTTTGATATAATAGAATTAGGGAAGGATGGGTCAGTGATAAATGATTGTTCAACTGCAAACACCTCTGTTTCTATACGTCCCAATCAGTTGGCGTATGTAATTTATACTTCCGGCTCCACAGGCAGGCCCAAAGGGGTAATGATAGAGCACAGCAGCCTCACCAACTTACTGTATAGCATAACCGATGAAATAGCGTTCAATGCTGATTGCAGCTTTTTATCAGTAACTACCTATAGCTTCGATATATGTTACCTTGAGTTGTATACCCCCCTGGTGAATGGAGGGAAGCTGATTGTTGTATCCCGTGATGTGGCTATGGACGGGTTTAAATTGTCAGCAGCATTAGCCGGCTATCACTCAACGCACATGCAGGGTACACCCGCCACCTGGAAATTGTTACTGGATTCGGGTTGGGATAATAAAGAGGGAGTACAAATATTAATAGGAGGGGAAGCCGTAACAGAAAGCCTTAAAGATGAGTTGACACCACTTGGTAATGTATTTAATTTGTACGGCCCGACAGAAACAACGATATGGTCGGCCATAAAGAAATTAGAGCGTACAGAAAAAGTATCAATCGGCCAACCGCTTGCAAACACAGAAGTTTATATTGTCGATCGTTCTTTGCAGTTAGCTGCTATGGGATGTATTGGTGAAATACATATAGGCGGAGCTGGATTAGCCCGTGGATATTTTAACAGGCCTGAGTTGACCGCAGATCGGTTTATCAAAGATCCGTTCAGCACGAAAAACGGATCGAGACTGTATAAGACAGGTGATTTAGGCAGGTGGTTAGCAGATGGCAATATTGAGTACCTGGGACGCGTAGATGAACAGGTGAAGATAAGGGGCTATCGCATAGAGCTTGGTGAAATTGAGACGGTGCTACTGCAAAGCGGCTTGGTAAGCGCGGCAGTAGTGGCAGCCAAACAGAGTAAAGAAGGCAATAAGCGCCTGGTAGGTTATGT
>CAXTDO010000514.1:0-5271 GCA_964242315.1 uncultured Flavihumibacter sp. | reverse complement strand
TAAAAGCGAATATCAACCAAATCACCGAAAACTACCGGAAAGCTTATCCCAATGCCAAAATTCTTGCTCCGGGAGAAAATGATTTTACACCACAAAAAAGGATGCGCCTTTTTAATGAAATCAAAAACAATAATTGGGATTGTATCATCCTCACGCATGACCAGTTCGGTAAAATACCCCAATCACCCGAAATACAAAAAGAGATATTTCAAAGTGAACTTGATAATGTGGAGCGTGACCTCGAAACATTAAAAGATTTAGGCGGCGATATTTCTAAGAAGATGCTCAAAGGTTTGGAAGTACGAAAGAATAATCTGCAGGGCAAATTAAAAGCCTTAATCAGTGATATTGAGCAAAAGAAAGATGCAGGCATCAACTTTAATGAGTTGGGGGTTGACCACTTATTTGTAGATGAAGCCCATAAGTTTAAGAACCTAACCTTCACAACAAGACATGACCGCGTTGCCGGTATCGGCAATATGGAAGGCAGCCAGAAATCACTCAACATGCTTTTTGCAGTGCGCACCTTACAGCAAAAATTTGATGCGGATCTATGTGTTACGTTTTTATCAGGTACACCTATTTCTAATAGCCTCACGGAAATGTACCTGCTGTTTAAATACCTCCGACCAAAGGAAATGGAAAGGCAGCACATTGAGAACTTTGATGGTTGGGCTGCGGTATTTGCAAGAAAGACGACCGACTTCGAATTTTCAGTCACCAATGAAATTATTGCGAAGGAACGTTTTCGGCATTTTATTAAAGTGCCTGAACTGGCTTTATTCTATAACGAGATTACCGACTATAAAACAGCTAAACATATCAGGTTAGACAAACCTATCCTTGATGAAACATTGGTTAATATTAAACCTACCGAAGAACAAAGTGAGTTTATACGGAAGCTCATGCAGTTTGCCAAAACTGGTAATGCTACCCTTATTGGCAGAGCGCCGCTTACAGAGGAAGAAGATAAAGGAAGGATGCTCATTGCCACCAACTATGCCAAAAAGATGGCAGCCGACATGCGGCTGGTAGATAGCAATACTTACGGCGACCATCCGGATAATAAGGTAAGTGTATGTGCAAGAAAGGTGGCTGAATTGTATAATAACAGCAATCAACATAGAGGCACTCAGATTGTCTTCAGCGATATTGGTACACCTAAGCCGGATGCCTTTAATATCTACGATGCCCTAAAAGAAAAATTAATCCGGGACTTCAATATTCCTGCACCCGAAATCACTTTTATTCATGACTGGACTGATAAGCAAAAGCCTGAATTGTTCAGTAAAATGAATAGCGGGCAAATCCGTGTCCTCATTGGCAGTACAGAGAAAGCGGGTACAGGATTGAATGTACAGCACCGTGTTGTTGCCATGCACCATTTGGATATTCCGTGGAAACCCGCAGAACTGGAACAGCGCAACGGACGTGGTGCCAGGCAGGGCAATATCATAGCAAGAGATCATTACAATAATAAAGTACAAAACTTCATTTATGCGGTAGAACAATCTTTGGATAATTATAAGTTCAATCTGCTGAAAAATAAGCAAACCTTCATCAGCCAGATGAAGAATTGCGAACTGAACATTCGCACCATTGACGAAGGAGCAATGGACGAGAAAAGCGGGATGAACTTCTCTGAATACATTGCTATCCTATCAGGTGATACATCACTATTGGAAAAATCAAAACTGGAAAAGAAAGTTGCTGTAATGGAAAGCCTGAAAACAGCGCATTATCGTGAAGTGTCCCGCTCTAAATCTCAATTGGAAAATCTTCAGCATGAAAGAACAAATACGGTAGAAATTTTAAAAAGTCTTACAACTGATGCGAAGGTTTATAAAGATAATCTTCGCTATGATAAAGAAGGTACAAAAGAAAACCCCATTCGACTTAATGGTATAAACACGGGTGATCCTGAATCAATCGGTAAATACATAATCAAACTTTATCAAAACTGGAAACCTACAGAGGAACCGATGATTGGCAATCTGTATGGATTTGATTTGTTCATCCGCCAGCAACGGGAAGCTGTTGAAGGAAAGGACGGCTTCAGGTATAGATACTATAATACGTTATATGCCGAACGTGAAGTAAGTGGTATTAAGTACACCTATAACAACGGTCATCCCAATACGGATAATCCAAAGCTGGCTGCCCGTTATTTTCTTAACGCAATAGACCGGGTAGAAACGCTCAAAGAGAAATACCAGAACAGCTTGAGCGAATTGGAAATGAATATTCCAATGGTGGCGAGCATTGCAAGCAAACCATTTGAAAAGGAAACTGAATTAATACAAATGAAAAGTGAACTATCAAAATTGGAAAGAGAAATAGCCATTAAAATACAGGAAAACCAAATGAAGCAGAATGGTTTGCTTGATCCGGATAAGGGACAACAGGAAGATACTGCACCTAAAGAAACGCTGGTCATACAAATGATGCCTAAAGGAGCTACACCCTTACAGGTAGCGATGGCAAAAGTGAATGGAGCTACAGTAAACGGAGCTACAGTAAACGGTAAGGAGCATTACGGGCAAAACGGATTGCAGGAACACCGATTAAAAAGGAACAATAGGTTAAAATTTTAAAACAAAAAAGCTATGAGTAACAGTGTTTATTCAATTAATAAGGGAATTAATAAAAGCATAGAGTTCAAGGGATTGAAAGCACAGTATATCTGGTATTTCGGAGCCGGAGTGATTGCTTTGCTAATCCTGTTTGCCACCATGTACATTATTGGTATCAATTCCTTTGTGTGTATCGGTATCATACTTATAGCTGGAACGGTGCTAACTATAAAGATATATGCCTTAAGCAATACTTATGGTGAATATGGGATGATGAAAAAACTGGCAAGCCGAAGTATACCAAAGGTAATCAGATCAAAAAGCAGAGCCGCTTTCCTGCGTAAAAAGTAAAGCAATTGGAGCATTAATAACTTAATAAAAGGTAAATCAGTAGAGTATGGAAAAGCAGTTGAATGAAATTTTACCAATTCTCGGAGTGGAACATGATTGTATCCTTTCCAAACAGGGGGATATAACTATTGCGTTTAGGGCAGAGCTGCCAGAGATATTTACGCTGTCCGACAAGGAGTATGAAGCCTTCCATCAGGTATGGGTTAAAGCAATTAAAGTTCTGCCTAAGTTGTCTGTATTTCACAAACAGGACTGGTTTATTGATAGCAAGTATAAACCCGATTTTACAAAAGATGATGTTAGTTTTTTAACACAAAGCAGCGAACGCTTTTTTAACGAGCGTCCTTTTTTAGATCATAGCTGTTATGTACTGCTTACAAAAAAGCCTCCAGGAAGAAAATTATCCAGCTCTCTCTTCTCTAACCTCCTGCGCAAATCTATTGTTCCGGTACAAACCCTAAAACCTCAATTATTACAGGATTTCCTTGACAGCGCCGGACAGTTTAAACGCATTTTAGAAGACAGTGGTTTTGTACGGCTTACACGCCTTAAAAGTGAAGAGCTGCAAAGCCATAGCCGAAAAATGGGACTGATAGAACGTTATTGCTATCTGTCTGAAAAGGAGAACGACATCGTATTTAAGGATATAAAATTTGAAGACAATTTACAGGTCGGAGATCAACATTGTCAACTCTATACCTTAGGTGATGCTGAGGATCTGCCGGCTTTGTGTGGTTCAAGAATAAATTTCGACAGGTACTCTACCGACAAAACCAAATTCAGCATTGGTTTCGCTTCCACGTTAGGGCAACTTTTATCATGCAACCATATTTATAATCAGTACATTTTTATAGAAGATGCGCAGAAAACGTTGCAGAAGCTGGAAAGTAAACGTCTAAGGCTCCAATCACTTTCTGCCTATTCCAGGGAAAACACAATAGCCAGAGATGCTACCAATGATTTCTTGAACGAAGCTATTAGCCAGCAAAGATTACCCGTAAAAGCACATTTCAACGTGCAGGTATGGACAGATATAAAAGACGAATTAAAGGAGTTGAAAAATCTGGTTTCTTCTGCCTTAGCACAAATGGATGCTGCGGCAAAACAAGAAACCGCAGGTGCACCGCAAATATGGTGGGCGGGCATCCCCGGTAATGAAGCCGACTTTCCCATGAACGACACGTTTGATACTTTCGCGGAACAGGCAACTTGCTTCCTCAATCTTGAAACCAACTACCGTTCTTCTGTGAGTCCGGTAGGTATTCGTCTAGGAGATAGACTAACAGGTAAGCCGGTGCATGTTGACATTAGTGATGAGCCTGTAAAAAAAGGTATATGCACCAACCGCAATAAATTCATACTTGGTCCTTCAGGTAGTGGCAAATCTTTCTTCACTAACCATATGGTACGTTCGTACTATGAACAGGGAACACATATCGTGCTCGTAGATGTGGGTCATAGCTATAAAGGCTTATGTGATATGGTTGGGGGGTATTATTTCACTTATAATGAAAAGAACCCTATCCGATTTAACCCATTTTATATTGGTGAAGGCGATAGCCTGGATACTGAGAAAAAAGAAAGCATTAAAACGTTATTGCTGGCCCTTTGGAAAAAAGATAATGAAACTTTTAATCGTTCTGAGTATGTAGCACTATCCAACGCCTTGCAGCTTTATTATGAAAAGTTAGAAGAGGATGAGGACATCTTTCCTTGCTTTAACAGCTTTTTTGATTTTTTACGGGATGAGTTTGTAGAAAAACTGGCCATGGACAATGTGAAAGAGAAAGATTTTGATGTCAACAACTTTCTCTATGTATTACGACCATATTATGCAGGGGGTGAGTTTGATTATCTGCTTAATGCCACTGAGAATTTAGAACTTCTTACAGAACGGTTTATCGTCTTTGAATTGGACAATATTAAGGATCACCCTATTCTGTTCCCGGTAGTTACTATCATCATCATGGAAGTGTTTATTTCAAAAATGCGGAAACTAAAAGGTGTCCGTAAGATGATACTTATAGAGGAAGCCTGGAAAGCCATCGCTAAAGAAGGAATGGCTGAATACATCAAATACCTGTTTAAAACAGTAAGAAAACACTTCGGGGAAGCCATTGTGGTCACCCAGGAAGTAGAAGATATTATCAGCTCGCCGGTAGTAAAGCAGGCAATCATCAACAACTCGGATTGTAAGATACTGCTGGACCAGTCAAAATACCAGAACAAGTTTGATCAGATACAGGAGCTGCTCGGTCTGACAGAAAAGGAAAAGGCGCTTGTGTTATCCGTCAACAAAGCCAATGATCCGTTGAAAAGATATAAGGAAGTATTCATCAGTTTGGGT
>CAXTDO010000513.1:0-5274 GCA_964242315.1 uncultured Flavihumibacter sp. | reverse complement strand
GTATTGCACCCGACCTCCCCTGCCTGTCAACAAAAAATATATCCGAGAACTGAGCCGTGATCTTCCTGTCGGGAAAACCATTTGGGATAAATCTCGAAGTGGGTTTTATCTTACGCAGCTCGGCATCCCATAAAAACCACAACTCTTTCAAACGCGCTACATGCCATTCCCTGTATTTAAGCAGTGAAGCGGTTTCTGCGGGAGTTAACTCCTGCCTGGCATTACCACGGCTGGAACCAGCAGTGGCAGGCACTCCCGCTAACGGAGGCACACCAACTCTGGGTAATTCCATACCACCGGAATATGTTTTAAAATTCTTCACGCAATGTTCGCAATAACAGATGCCGCTGCCGCTCCAGCGGTTAGAGAATATGCCTTCAGGCTTGTATTTATTCATGATCTCCTTATGCACTTCGGTCATGAATTCGAAGTTATACGGACCTAATGCACAGGTTACCCAAAGCTCGGGGTTAGCCCAGTGACGCCTTTTCCGGCCATCGGCGGTAACCGCTATCCAGTCGGGGTGCGCATCATATACGTTCTGCCTGGCAGCGTGTGGGTCTGTACGAACACAAACGGTCATGTTCATTTTTTTGCAGCCTTCCATCATATATCCAAGTAGGTCTTTATTGCCTAAAAAATCGCTTCTGTGATGCAATGGAATTTCTGTTGGGTAGAATGCAGTGACACCGCCGGCGCTGAGCAACGCTCCGTCTGCATGAATGCGTTTAAAGTAGGCAAGCCAGAAATCGGGATCGCATGTAACAGGGTCATTGTCTACAAAGGCAAGTTGCGCCCAGCGCATCGGCTTATCAAACCAGGCACCTTCAACCGGAGAAGAAGTTCCGGCATCAGCCATAACCGAATGCCCTGCGAGTGCCAAACCGCTACCAGCTATCGTAGTGTTCTTAATAAAATCTCTTCTGTGCATATAGAGTGAAAGTCTAATGGTTAATTATTAATGAGTAATGATAAAACTAACAATTAACCACTAACCATTAATCATTAATAATTAATTTCACAGATGGAGTATTTCGAAAAGCTGCTGCAACTGTTAAAACTGGAAAGGCAGGAAGACGAGCAATCTTATCTAAGAATAACGGCAGCAGCATCCGTTACGGAGCGCAGATCAAATGGAATTACCTGGTATCCCATCGCCATCAAAGGATCGGAAATGAGCCGGGGAGACTATATAACGGTAGAGGTTGAGCGCACTATCCACCAGCATCTAACCCATCAGTTCCGCTTTGGTATGCCTGCGGCACTTTTTTCCAATCACGACTCCAAGGCCGACCGTGTTGATGGCATCATTTCCTATCAAAGCGGCAACCAGCTTAAAATTACTTTGAACACCGACGAACTGCCGGAATGGTCGAGGAATGGCAAGCTTGGTGTTGACCTGCTTTTCGATGATAACAGTTACGATGAAATGACAACGGCCCTTAAAACAGCCTCATCGCTGGGTGAAAAAGAAGAAGGTGGCCGTTTGATACAAATATTAACTGGTAAGAAGTCGCCGACTTTTAACACGGACAGTCCTCAAATAGCTATCCCTGCATTAAATAGTTTTCAATTGGCTGCGGTAAACAAAATACTCTCAGCCAACGAGCTGGCAATAGTTCACGGACCACCCGGAACGGGTAAAACCACCACACTGGTGCAGGCTATCAAAGCACTCATACAACAGGATCATAAACAAGTGCTGGTAGTGGCTCCCAGCAATACCGCGGTTGACCTGTTAAGCGAAAAGTTATCTGAAAATGGACTGAACGTGCTTCGTGTAGGCAATCCTGCGAGAGTATCGGAGAAATTGATGTCTTTAACAATGGATAGTAAAATAGCGGCTCATGTGCGCATGAAAGAAATGAAGAACCTGAAAAAGCAGGCCAACGATTTCAGGAATATGGCACATAAATACAAACGCAATTTTGGCAAAGCTGAACGGGAGCAACGCAAAGCGCTGTTTGATGAAGCGCATAAGATCATGAAAGAAGTGAGCAACACCGAACAGTATATCATGGACGACCTTATTGCAAAAGCACAGGTGATTAGTGCTACATTGGTCGGCGCTAATCATTATACCGTAAAGAAACTGAAATACCACACCGTGGTGATGGATGAAGCAGGACAGTCACTGGAACCCGCCGCATGGATACCCATCCTGAAAGCTCAGAAACTGGTACTGGCAGGCGATCATTTCCAGTTATCTCCCACTGTTAAATCGAATACCGCCGAAAAAAACGGACTGGGCACTACACTGCTGGAGAAGTCGGTAGCACTGCATCCTCAGGCGGTAACTTTACTGGAAGAGCAATACCGGATGAATGAAGTTATCATGAACTATTCTTCCAAAGTATTTTACCAGAACAGGCTACAGGCACATCCTTCTGTTGCAAAACGTTTATTGTTCGCCGGTGACCTTCCGCTTGAATTTGTTGATACCGCCGGCTGTGGCTTCGAAGAAAAAATTGATGGCACCAGTTCCACAAATCCTGATGAAGCGGCGTTTTTATTCAGGCATCTCAATCATCTTGTTACGGAGTTGAAGACGCATTATAAGGCTGATGATTTCCCCACCATAGCAGTCATCTCTCCTTATAAGCAACAAATACATCTTTTAAAAGAGCAATGGCAGCACTCACCTGCGCTGCATGTTTATGGAGATAAGATTTCTGTTAATACAATTGACAGCTTCCAGGGGCAGGAACGTGACATCGTTTATATCAGCATGACCCGCAGCAATGCTTCAGGCGCAATAGGATTTCTTTCCGATATCAGGCGCATGAACGTAGCCATGACAAGGGCACGCAAAAAATTGGTAGTGATCGGTGACAGCGCCACGCTTTCGCAGTTGCCCTTTTATTTTGATTTTATCAGCTATGCGGAGAAGATGGATGCTTATAAGAGTGCATGGGAGTTCGTGGATGGGTGAGTTTTTTTTAAGCACAGAGGAAGAGCCGAGGTAGCACGGAGGTCCACGGAGGAGCCTCCTCCGTGGACCTCCGTGCTACCTCGGCTCTTCCTCCGTGGTTAAAAAAAAACACTTAGAATTCGAAGACACCGAAACATAAATAACATCCCCCTCCTCAAAATCAACCTCCAACGTCCTTATCGTTACCAATCGACCCGCAAGCAAGCCCTTCACTTCGTAACAACTTCCAAAAAACAATACCTCCGTAACCTCCACCTTCATCCCCGATGAAACGATCTTGATATCTTCGGGGCGTACAAACAATCTATCGATAACATTATAACTTCCAAACAACCCGGCAGCATATTCGTTTACTGGTTGCCGGTAAATCTCCACCGGCGAGCCTTTCTGAATTATTGTGCCATCCTTCATAATAAATATCTCGTCAGCCCATGAAAGCGTATCGGCCGGTGAATGCGAAACCATGATGCAGGTAATTGCGAGCTTGTCACTGATATCCGTGATAACAGATTTTAAGATCCCTGTGTGGATCATATCAAGGTTAGAGAAAGGTTCATCCAGCAGTAATAATTCAGGTGAACCGATCAGTAGCCGTGCTAAAGCAATCCGTTGCTTTTCCCCGCCCGATAACTGGTCGGTTCTTCTTTTTAACAAATGCGTGATCCGGCAGATTTCGTACAATTTATTAGCTTCTTCATCGGCAAGCATGTTGGCATATGACAGGATTTCCTCTACCCTGTATGCATTTCTTAACTCGTATTGCTGCGACAAGTAAGCGATAGCCTGATGCCCCGGTACCAGTTTTTCTTCAGGACCTAAAACTCTTTTGTCATCTAAAAAAACGGTTCCGGCATCCGCTTGAATCAACCCGGCTATGATACGCAGCAGGGTGCTTTTACCCGATCCTGTTTCACCGGCGATGGCGATCTTTTGAAATTTTTGCTGGGAAAAGGTGATCTCCTTTAAGATAAAATCATTGCCTTTCTTTTTTGAGATATCGCTAACAGTTAAAAAATTCATGGTTACCGGCAAATGTAGCCACAAAGGCACGAAGGCACAAAGGAGCACAAAGTATTTTCTTAGTGCATCTTTGTGCCTTCGTGCCTTTGTGGCAAATAATCCTTAACAATTTAATAATAAAACTGCCTTATTCACCCGATTCATCAATCCGGCTTGTTAACTTAGCAACCTCTTTAAAAAGCACTTTATGTTCAAAATATCAATGAGTTTGTTTGCCGCCCTTATCATTACCGTTGGCTATACGGTTTACCTGGATCCGCCTGAAATGCGGACCGGAGACCCATCACCAAAATCTGCTCCTGCTGCACCTCTTCCAGACTGGCCCGCCGAGCTGGAAATTACCAACTACACCGGACCTGATCTTACTCCCAGTCCTGCCTGCCTTGCAGCAGCGCCCACCGGCGAAGTATTCGTTGGGGTAGATATGATCGGCTCGCTGGGTAAAACGCCGGGCAAAGGCAGCATCATCAAATTATACGACACAGACAACGATGGTAAATTAGATAAGCATACCACCTTTGCCATGGTGGATAATCCCCGCGGAATTTTACCGGTCGGTGATAAAGTGTATGTGCTTCACACAACGTTTTCAAAAGAAACTGGTAAGGCTACCGGTATGGATCTGGTTGTTTATACAGATGCAGACCAGGATGGTATCGCCGATGGCGAATCAAAGCCGCTTATTGAAGGTATCAGCAATCCTAAATTCATTCAAAGCCGCGGTACAGACCATGCCACTAATGGTATCCGGATGGGTATCGACGGATGGATCTACATCGCCGTCGGTGACTTTGGGTTTCATGATGCGGTAGACAGGTCCGGAACAAAACTAACCATGCAGGGTGGCGGCATTGTACGCGTTCGCCCCGATGGTACCGAGATGGAAATCTTTTCTCATGGCATGCGTAATATTTATGATGTTGCCATCGATCCATACATGAATATTTTTACCCGCGACAATACCAACGACGGCGGTGGCTGGAATATCCGGTTTAGTCACCAGATTCAATCGGGTGAGTATGGTTACCCGTTGTTGTTCCAGCATTTTACAGATGAAATATTGCCTGCGCTGGTGGATGTAGGTGGCGGCTCGGGTACCGGTTCACTGTATATGGATGATCCAAACTGGCCGGCCAAATACAACCATGTTCCAATGATGGCCGATTGGGGAAGAAGCCAGTTGTACATTCACCGTGTTACCCCTGATGGGCCGAGCTATACTCAAAAGGATGAAGAGTTTATCAAGCTTCCCCAGATTACCGATGTGGATGTGGATGCTTCCGGCCGGATGTTTCTTTCAGCATGGGATGGCGCCGGTTATT
>CAXTDO010000512.1:0-5284 GCA_964242315.1 uncultured Flavihumibacter sp. | reverse complement strand
CCGATTGCATAATGGTTGTCTATAGCATAGACCGTAGAATCCAGCCTGACTGTTTCAATATCATAATTGGATTTCAATGCTGAACCTACCGCATCCTCTACGGTTAAAAAGTCCTGTGCCGGAGCTGTGATATAACCCAATAGAAAAGTCACCGGCAGTAGTTTCGAAAAAAATCTCATGAATGTATATTTAGGCATCAACTTTAACTGTTACGGTTTCATCCAGTTTACTTTTCTTCTTGGTAGAAGAAAGGAATGAATACATTGCCGGAATAACAAATAACGTTAGAATAAGGGAAAACATGATTCCTCCTACTATTACCAATCCTAATGGCATACGGCTTGTTGACGAAGCGCCTAATGATAGCGCCAGCGGTAGTGCACCCAAAGACATTGCAAGACTGGTCATTAAAATCGGGCGTAATCTCGCCTGCGCGGCGAATATTGCAGCATCCGTTTTATTCATTCCTTCCAGTCTTTGCTGGTTGGCAAATTCTACGATGAGAATACCGTTTTTTGTTACGAGCCCTATCAGCATGATCAAACCTATCTGAGAAAAAATATTTAATGTCTGATCAAACAACCACAGGGTAAGCAATCCTCCTGCTATTGCAAGCGGTACCGTAAACATGATGATAAATGGATCGATGAAGCTTTCAAACTGGGCTGCCAGAATCAGGAAAATCAACGCCAGTGCAAGCATTAAGGCAAAACTGGTATTGCTGGAGCTTTCAGCAAAATCTCTTGACGAACCCGATAATGAAGTGGCAAATGTAGGGTCCAGCACCTGTTTGGCAATCGCCTGCATTTCCTTCACGCCTTCACCTACTGTTTTACCCGGAGCAAGACCTGATGAAATAGTGGCTGATTTGTAACGGTTAAAGTGATAAATGGTAGGCGGAGTATTCGCTTCTTCAAATGTTACCAGGTTGTCAAGCGAAACTGATATTCCCGCAGCGTTCCGAACATAAATGCCCTTAAGGTCGGTGGGGTCATCCCGGTCGCTTCTGGCAACCTGTCCGAGCACCTGGTATTGTTTTCCTTCCTTGGTAAAATATCCCAGGCGTTCATTACTAAGCGCCAGTTGCAAACTTTGTGAAATATCTTCTACACTAATGCCAAGCTGACTGGCCTTCATCCTATCGATATTAACGCGCAGTTCAGGTTTATTGAATTTCAGATCCACATCCACTCCCTGCAATACTTTATTGTTATTAGCCAGGTCGAGCAGTTTGGGTAAGGCTTCTCTTATTTTTTCAAAGTTGTTATTTTGTATTACAAACTGTACCGGCTGGCCACCCCGGCGGTTTACTGAAATAGTCTGTTCCTGTATGGCGAAGGCGCGTCCTGCATTAAATTTGCTCATGTTACGGCTTACCATATCCACTACCTGCTGTTGCGATCTTTCGCGTTTATCGGGGTCTACCAGGCTTACCCTTACCATTCCGCTGTTAACGGAACCAGAGCTGAATCCGGGTGCCGTCATACTTATAACAATACGTTTTTCAGGAACTGAATCCAGGATAAAACCAGAAAGGCGGTCGATGTACTTATCCATGTAATCGTAAGAGGTTCCTTCCGGGGCGGTAACCTGTAAACGAAATTGGCTACGGTCTTCCATCGGAGCCAATTCGGAGGGTAACTGACTGCCTATCACAACAATTGCTGCGGCACAAAGGGCAATAATTACAAAACCAACCCACCTGACTTTCATAAATTTCAATAAAAGATATTTATAACCGTTCTCAAGGCCTATAAAAAACGGTTCGGTCTTATTATAAAACCAGGAAGTTTTGTGAACCTTTCTGGTTAATTTAACATTCAGTACCGGCGTTAAAGTAAGCGATACAAAAGCAGAAATTAATACCGCTCCTGCTACCACTATCCCAAACTCACGGAAGAGCCTTCCCACAAATCCCTGAAGAAATATGATGGGGAGAAACACCACCGCCAGCGTGATGGATGTAGAGATGACCGCAAAATAAATTTCTTTGGAACCCTCCTTGGCGGCCTGCCATTTATCCATTCCCTGCTCTATCTTCTTATAAATATTTTCTGTAACTACAATACCATCGTCTACAACAAGTCCTGTTGCTAAAACGATAGCCAGCAGGGTTAACACATTAACCGTAAAACCGCAGAGGTACATAATAAAAAATGCACCGATCAGCGACACGGGAATATCTATTAAGGGTCGAAGGGCGATCAGTACATCGCGGAAGAACAGATAAATAATAATTACTACCAACACAAAAGCAATCAACAGTGTTTCTTCTACTTCTGAAATGGAGTTTTTTATGAATTTCGTTTGGTCGAGAGCGATATCAAGTTTAATATCAGCGGGCACTTCGGTTTTGATCTGCTCCATTCTTTTGTAAAACTCATTGGAAATGGAGACATAATTGGAACCGGGTTGTGGAACTATAGCCATTCCTATCATAGGTATCTGGCTTTCTTTCATCACGCTTTCCTCATTCTCGGGTCCTAAAACAGCTTCACCAACGCTTTTTAACAAGATGTCGGAGCCATTGACATTTTTAAGAATGATATTATTGAATTCATCCTCTGTGTTGAGTTTACCGAAGGTGCGTACTGAGAGTTCAGTAGCGTTGCCTGCAATTTTTCCTGATGGCAATTCTACGTTTTCTCTTTGAAGTGCCTGCCGTACATCCAAAGGTGTTAAACCATAAGCACTTAATTTTATTGGATCAAACAGTCTCCGCATCGCGTAGCGTTTCTCGCCCCAGATCTGGATACTGCTTACTCCCGGTATTGTCTGCAGTCTTTCCACCAACACATTATTGGCATATTCACTTACCTGAAGCTGGTTACGTGTATTACTTTGAACTGTCATGGAAATGATGGGATCGGAACTGGCGTCTGCTTTGGAAACTACCGGCGGCGAATCCAGATCATCAGGAAGCGAACGGGAGGCTTGCGAAACTTTGTCCCTTACATCGTTTGCCGCTGCTTCAAGATCGATACTTATGTCGAACTCAACGTTTATATTGCTTGATCCCTGGCTGCTTGAGGAGGTAATATTTTTGATACCTGCAATACCGTTGATAGATTTTTCAAGCGGTTCGGTGATCTGAGTTTCGATAATATCCGCGTTGGCGCCGGAGTAATTGGTTCTCACGCTCACATTAGGCGGGTCTATTGCCGGGTAATCCCTTATACCAAGAAAGTTAAAACCGATAAAACCGAATACAATGATAACGATATTAAGCACAATGGCTAAAACGGGTCTTCGTAAGCTTAGTTCTGATATATTCATAAAATTCCTTGAACTGCCTGTGATTAAAGGCAATGATACTATATGAGACGCTTTATTTGTATAATACTTTGCTGAGGTCGATTATTAATCATTACTATTACCTGGATTTAGGCAGTGAATCAACATCTCGACTTTCTCCAGTCTGATTTTTTTTGGGAGAATTACTTACCCTTGATATTTTTATTTTGCCTTCAGGTTTAATGGCTAACAGGCCTGTTGTTACAACGGTGTCTCCAGCTTCCAGACCACTGGTAATTTGCACCTGCGAAGAATCTCTTACGCCGGTACCTACTACCACAAATTTGGCGACGCCTTGTTTATACAGGATCACCTGTTTATTTCTAGCTCCCGGAATGACCGCTTGTGAAGGTATCAGCAGAGCTTTATTGTCTTTGCCAAAGTCCATACTAACTTTTGCGAATGAACCCGGCACAAGTTTGGCGTCTTTGACACTTACTACAGCTCTTATACGCAGGCTCCTGCTGTTTTCAGTAATAGCCGCTTCCGTAGCAATTACCGAAGCAGTATATTTTTTGTTATTTCCTTCCGTAGTAAAGCTTACCGGCTGGCCAACGGAAACATTACTTGTATACTTTTCAGGAACCGTAAATTCAAGTTTTAATTTGTCTACCTGCTGAATGGTAGCTATTATAGTCTGCGGTGTTACGTAGGCGCCCATGCTGATGCTTCTTAAGCCAAGCCTTCCATTGAATGGGGCATGTATTTCAGTTTTCTGAATGGAGGTTCTTATAACATCCATATCGGCTGTAAGGTTATTAACTTCCAGTCCGCTCAGGTCGAATTCCTGCTGGCTGATACCGCTGATTTTCAAAAGCTCGCCCTGCCGTTGCACTGTTTTTTGAGAGATGGATAGCTGAACCTGGAGCTTTTTCAATTGAGCCTGCAGGTCGCCATCAAAGAGCTTTACCAGTAAGGTGCCCTTCGAAACATTGCTTCCTTCCTTTACATTCAATAGCACCACTCTTCCTGAAACCTCTGGATGTAGCTCGGTAGATTCGTAGGGCATCAGGTTACCCGGTACCTCTATGGAATTACTTACGGTACTTACTTTTACAACGTAGCCTTCAGAAGTTACTGGCATGTTTCTCGGAGATCCCGATGCAGGTGTGTTGGCTTTGGGCGAATCTTTTTTAGAGCTGCAGGCTGCAAATATCAACAGTGGTAATAATAAGATCGCAATGGCATTTTTCATATTATAATGGCCTTGTTAATTTTAGTTGAATAAATATAAAATTACTCTATTATCAAATGTAAACCGCATCAGGTATGAGGTATGAGGAATCAGAAGACCAAGACGCGATAAACTTTCTTCCTCATACCTCATACCTCATACCTGATACTTTAAGCTGAGACTTTATAAGCAACGCTTTTCTTATTAAATCCCTGGAATGATCACCTATTAAGGTTACATGACCCATTTTTCTGCCGGGCCTTGTTTGCTTTTTACCATATAAATGCACATAGATGTTTCCCATAGCCAGCGTTTCGGGCAATCCTTGGTATCGCACATCGCCGTAATGGTCTTCGCTGCCAATCAGATTCACCAGAGCCGAATGTTTGATGATAGAAGTATTACCTAACGGATAACTCAGCAATATCCTCCACAACATGTCGTATTGTGAACAAAAATTTGCTTCGATAGTGTGATGCCCGCTATTATGTACCCGCGGCGCGGTTTCGTTCACATACACCACCTGGTTTGTGTCAACCAGTAATTCTACGGCAAATAAGCCGGGCGACTTTAACGCTTTGGCAACTTTTAATGCAATGGCTTCTATACGCCATAGTGTATTTTCAGGAACATCAGCGGGACAAATCTGGTAATCCAACAGGTTTAACTTAGGGTCAAAAACCATTTCTACCGGAGGATAAAATGCTGTTTGCCCGGTGTCGCTTATCGCTATGATTACAGAAATTTCTTTTTGAACCGGTATGAGTTTTTCTAAAATGCCTGGTGCATCAAATCCAAGTTCAAAATCATCTGCAT
>CAXTDO010000511.1:0-5284 GCA_964242315.1 uncultured Flavihumibacter sp. | reverse complement strand
GCTTTCTCCGTGGACCTCCGTGTTACCTCGGCTTTTCCTCCGTGGTTAAAAAAATTACGAGTGGATATTAAAATACTAACCTTGAACTTTAAACTCCCCACAAATCTTTTAAAAAGAAAAGGCCTGGCCATTGCCATCCTCGTGTATTGGTTTCTGCTATTGTACATTGTAGCGGCGCTGGTATTCTGGTTCATCGAATTACAAAACCAGAATCATACAATGACCAGCTATAAATTGATGGAGCTCAAAGGCGATGATCCGGCATACCTCGATAAAATTGAAGCTATCACAAAAGAGGAACGTGGTAAGAACGCTCAGTATATCGGTGAGGGATCTTTCTTCCTGATGTTTATTATGGTAGGCGCTGTGTTTATCTACCGCGCAGTCCGCAAGCAATTCAAGGTTTCTCAACAGCAGCAGAATTTTATGATGGCTATTACCCATGAACTGAAAACACCTATCGCTATTACAAAGCTAAACCTGGAAACCTTACACAAACACAGATTAGATGAAGCAAAACAGAAGAAGATTTTGCAGATGACCCTGCAGGAAACTGAAAGACTGAATGCTTTAGCTAATAACATTCTTATCTCCTCACAACTGGAGGCCGGTGGTTACAGCTTGTCTAAAGAAGAACTGGATATCTCATCCCTGGCGTCGGGCTGCGTTCAGGATTTTAAAAATCGCTTTCCGGGCTACATTTGGATAGCGGATATCGAAGACGATCTTGCACTTACCGGAGATACTTTGCTATTACAGATCATGATCAACAACCTGCTTGAAAATGCCATTAAGTATTCGCCTAAGGAAAGTACCATTAGCTTTAAACTCGCTAAACAGGCTCATTCCATTGTCTTAAGTGTGTCGGACGAAGGTCCTGGCATACCCGACAAAGAAAAGAAAAAGATCTTTGACCGTTTTTACCGGATAGGAAATGAGTCTGTCAGGAAAACAAAAGGCACCGGGTTAGGCTTATATTTGTGTAAGAAGATAGCGGCAGATCATAATGCAGTCATTCAGGTAATGGATAACGCGGAACATGGAAGCAATTTTTCTATTCATTTTAAAACTTAAGTCTACGTATGCTTAACTTAACACCAACACATGACTAAGGAAATAATTAAACCGTCTATTTTGCTGGTTGAAGACGAGGAGAACCTTCATGAGGCACTTAAGCTTAATCTTGAACTGGAAGGATACCAGGTTACTTCCGCTTATGACGGAAGTAAAGCGCTGCTGGCTGTACAGAATGAATACTTCGATCTAATTATTTTAGATATCATGCTACCTGAAATTGATGGCATTACCGCTATGGAAACTATCAGGGTTCAAAACAACGCAGTGCCTATTCTTATACTGAGTGCAAAAAACAATAGTGCAGACAGGGTATTGGGTTTAAAAAAAGGAGCCGATGATTATTTAACCAAGCCATTCAATCTTGAAGAATTATTACTAAGAGTAAAAAAGCTGATCACTAAAAATAAAAAGCTGCTTGATAAGGATACGGTTGGAGACACTTATAGCTTTGGAAACAATACTATTGATTTCAGAGCGCAGGAAGCATTAACGAAAAGTGGTGAGCGGGTTCAGTTAAGTAAAAAGGAAACCATGTTGCTGAAGTTACTGATTGAAAACAAAAATGAGGTAGTTCCCCGGGAAAAAATCCTGCAGGCCGTCTGGGGCTACAACGTGTATCCCACCACACGCACCATCGACAATTTTATTCTTAGCTTCAGAAAATATTTTGAAGAAGACAGTCGCAACCCGCAGTATTTTCATTCGGTAAGAGGTGTTGGATATAAGTATAGTGAGGGATAGAAGCTATCAGGAGATAATGCCTGAAAAGCATTCCTCCTGATAGCTGATACCTGATAGCAAAATAACGACACTAGCACACATTAATTTTATGAGTAACATCTCACCAAATGAATTACAGGAGCTGGTAGCCGCCGGTATCATCCCACAGGAAACAGCAGTGCGAATCAGCGATTATTATCAGCACAAAAAACAGTCTGCACCTAATACTTTCATTATAATTTTGGGCATCCTGGGCGCCCTACTAACAGGCAGCGGTATTCTACTGATAGTAGCTCATAACTGGGACAACCTATCTGTTCCCATAAAAACCTTTTTATCGTTTCTCCCTTTATTGATAGCACAGATAGCCTGTGCCTATACATTGTTAAAACGAAAGTCCGACAGGGTCTGGATAGAATGCAGCAGCATGTTCCTGTTTTTTGCTATTGGCGCCTGTATCTCATTGATCAGCCAGATTTACCAGGTCAACGGCACACTTGCAGGGTTTCTGCTTGTTTGGGTGCTGCTTAGCCTTCCCTTAATATACTTTCTATCAGCAAATACTATTGCCTTGTTCTGTATAGCAGCAATAACATGGTATGCATCCGACCTGGGTTATGAACGATACGGCAGCATTCCATTTATGTATGCGGTAGTGCTTGCCTTGATAGTTCCACATTATTACAAGCTGTTTAAAAGAAATACCGACAGTAATTTTTTCAATTTGTTGAACTGGTTTGGCGCTGTTTCCATAACCATTGCATTGGGAACATTTGTAAGCAAAGGAACTGATTTGTTTGAATGGGTCTTCCTGCTCTATGGCATGCTGTTTTGTATTTATTATCTGCTAGGCCGCCTGCCTTTTTTTGAATCCAAAAGATTATTTGCAAATCCATTTGTAGTGACGGGTACATTGGGCATCATCATAACATTGTTAACATGGAGTTTTAGTTTTATCTGGAAAGAATACAAAACTCCTCAACCGGTTGAAGTATTCAGTAATCCTTTGTTTTATCTCATCGCGGCAGGATTGGTTATTGCTTTGGCTTTGATATGGAAGAGTACTCGTTTTCAATCTCAAAAGCAGTTTGATCCTATGGGATACAGTTTTGCTGTGTTACTGTTGTTGTTACTTCTTTTTAATAAAGCACCTTCCGTTGCAGTATTCATCGTTAACGCCTGGATAATTTTTGTCGCTGTATTTTTTATCAGAAAGGGCACTGCCAAAAATCATTTGGGCATTGTAAATTTCGGACTGATCATTATTGCGGCCCTGGCAGTATGCCGGTTTTTTGACGACAGGATCCCTTTTGTATGGCGGGGATTTTTTTTCCTCGTAACAGGCGCAGCTTTTTTTGCGGCTAATTATCTGTTGCTACGCAAACGGAAACATCTACTAAAATCAGCATAGTATGCTTAAAGTAATTATATGGCCGGGATTTTTATTGTTGCTTCTTGCTCAATGGCTGGTACCCCTGCAGATGATCCGGAAAAAAGATACGGTTTTAAACAAAGGAATATCATACAAGTTTGAGACGGCGCCTGTAGATCCCAGCGATCCTTTCATGGGGAAGTATATTGTGCTGAATTTTAAAGAAAATTCTTTAAAGCTTGCAGACACCAAAAAGTTTTCCTACAACAATAAAGTATATGTGAGTTTTTCAGCAGGCAAAAATGGTTTTGCTACTATAAAAACAATTGATATAACCAAACCGCAAAGTACCGCCTACCTTGAAACCACCATTAGTTACATAAGCGCTGAGAAAGATGGCGGCACTGTTTTTTTAAATTATCCTTTCAGCAGGTATTACATGGAAGAATACAAAGCTCCCACGGCAGAAAAAATTTACCGGGAAAGAAATACAGACAGCACGCTTAAGGTGTATGCACTGGTGAACATCTATAATGGAGATGCGGTTGTTAAGGACGTTTATGTTAATGACAGCCTTATAAATGATGTTATCGGGGCACGTAATATAATCAAGTAAAAGAAGCCTGAACCTCTTTGATAATAGATTCGGCTTTTTGCAGCGTTTGCTCCATGTCGGTTGTTGTATGCATGGGTGTATACAAGGCTATTTCGCATTCATTTAATAAAGATTGTAACCGGTATATCAATCCGCTGTCAGCGCCTTTACTTTGAAGCCTGGTGATGATGTTTAATTTATTGAGTTCAGTAGAAGGAACGTCAATTTTTTCAGCCAGTGTTTTCCAGACCGACCGGTTAATTTCCTTATAAAATTCCTGGCTATCAGCTTGTATCAATTGTCGCCTTGCTCTTTCTAACGGATCTTTTATGATAAGCGCTTCCAGGCTTGTTACCGGTGTTTGAACAACAGCAGCCGGTATTTTATCTTTCGGTGAACGGGATCTTTTCCATTGATACACTGCCAGTACACCAATTAATATTATGGCTAATATCCCTATTAGTACGTTGACAGAAACCGCATCTATCCATTTGCTTTCACCAATTGTGTTATTACTAAGGCTCTTAAAAAAGCGGCTGCCTTTTTTTCTAACAGCAGGTGTAGCATGTATGGAGAACGAATCAGAACGAATTGTTTTATAAGTATTTTCTGCCGGATTAAAATAAGAAAATACTACAGCCGGTATTTGATACGTGCCGGTGTCTTTGGCAACGAACGCATAATTAAATGTTTTGGATCCGCTAAGTGGGTAAACAGATTTGTCGATTTTTTCTTTCGTCACAGGGTCGAATCCTTCCAGACCATCCGGAAGGTTTAGTGATGGAGGATTGATAACTGTTAAATTACCTGCTCCATTTATTGTTACCTGTAATGAGATTTGTTCGCCGGCTGATACAGATTTACTTTTACAGGTTGCCTGCATAGTAAACCTGCCAACAGCCCCGTTAAAGCTTACAGGCTTATTATTAACAGGCAAAGGTTTTACGGTTACGGTAACGGGCTTACTTGCCAGGGTAAAAGAATGTTCTTCAACCACGCCCCTTGCGCCATCATTCATAAATTCCTCCATCAATTGCTGTAGCCGCGTCCCGGGGCTTTTTTCTTTTGGAGCATTTTGTTTAAGGAAGGTAACCTTGTTATCCAATTCAACCGGATCTATAACAAATGTTCCGGATTGAAGAGGAATCAACTGCGTTTTACGAATGAGGTGAACATTGTAAGGCCTTCCACCAATGCTTTGTATGGTAGGCCTGTTTGCCTCGGGATCAACCATGTCATAAACACTAAAACCATTTAGTGAAGGCCGTTTAAGCACCCTTGACTCCGACTTCAGTCTCGAACACAATTTAAATGTAGCCATAATTGGTTCGCCTTCATAACAGGTTGTTTTATTTATCTCTGCCGTTACAAAAAGATTTTTTTTAATCTTGTCTGCCATAGTTTCCCCCGGCCTTAAAATATATTCTTCATCTACCGTTGGCGCCTGGTCAGGGAGTGATAACCCCGGAAAAAGATTGTTATTGGGTGTAGTATTGTTTCCGCCGGCACTTCCGCTTTTA
>CAXTDO010000510.1:0-5288 GCA_964242315.1 uncultured Flavihumibacter sp. | reverse complement strand
TGGGCTCCGGGATCAATAACAGCAAAGCCGCCTATTTGTTATCGATCAGCCTTTTGTTATTTACGCTTGGCCGTTTTGCAGGCACCGCTCTTATGAACTGGATAGCTCCTAATAAATTGCTTACCATATACGCTTTGGTTAACGTTATCTTATGTGCCGTTGTAATTTCAGGACATGCATCTTTATCTGTATATTCATTAATGGCTATTTTCTTTTTTGAATCGATTATGTTCCCTACTATTTTCGCTCTGGGAGTGAAAGATCTGGGCCACCATACGAAGAAGGCTTCTTCTTTTATTATTATGTCTATCGTTGGTGGAGCACTGGTTCCTTATGTGATGGGAATGCTGGCAGACAGCAGGTCTACGGCTTTTGCTTTCATTGTTCCATTGATCTGCTTTATTGTAGTAGCCTGGTTTGGGTGGCGGGGATACAAAGTGAAAAAGCTTGTGGCGTGACCTATCAGAATTATCTGTAAAGTTGCGAATGGAACAAAATATAACATAGATATTCTGCTCAAAATATTATATATAAGATGAAAAGATATTGCCTCGCTCTTGACTTAAAAGATGATGCAGCATTGATCGCAGAATATGAACGTTTGCACACGCAGGTGAAACCGGAGATAATATCAAGCATTACAGATGCCGGCATAGCGGTAATGGATATTTACAGAACAGGCAACAGGCTTTTTATGATCATGGAAACCGTTGATGACTTCAGCTTCGAAACAAAAGATGCAATGGATGCAGCAAATCCTCTTGTTCAGGAATGGGAAGCACATGTTTGGAAATACCAGCAGCCGCTGCCAGGCTCAAAGCCTGGTGAAAAATGGGTATTAATGGATAAAATCTTTGAACTATAAATTATAAAAATGTTCAGCATAGAAGGAAAAAACGTTGTTATAACCGGTGGGGGAAGCGGTATCGGACGTGCTATGGCAATACTTTTTGCGCAGCAGGCTGCAACTGTTCATATCCTTGACCTCACGTCAAAAAATTACGAGGAAGTGCTGGCACTTATTGATCGCGAAGATGGTAAGGCATTCGGATACCCTTGCGATGTCAGCAACCAGCAACAGGTGACAGATGTATTCAAAGAAATCGGGGATGTTGATATACTGATTAATAATGCAGGCATTGCTCATGTGGGCAGGGCCGATACCACTACAGAAGAAGACTTTGACCGCATTTTTAAAGTAAATGTAAAAGGAGCTTATAACTGCTTGCATACTGCGATACCTATGATGAAATCAAAAGGCGGCGGTTGCATTATCAACATGGCTTCGGTTGCCGCTATCGTAGGTATCCCCGACCGTTTTGCCTATTCCATGAGTAAGGGGGCGGTTTACGCGATGACGCTTTCTGTTGCCAAAGATTATCTGAAAGACAATATCCGTTGCAACAGTATCTCTCCGGCAAGGGTGCATACTCCATTTGTAGATGGATTTATTGCAAAAAATTATTCGGGTAAAGAAGAAGAAATGCTGGAGAAGCTTTCAAAAAGTCAGCCTATTGGGCGCATGGGTACACCAGAAGAAATTGCTGCATTGGCACTGTATCTTTGCTCCGACGAAGCGTCTTTTATAACAGGATGTGATTATCCTATTGACGGAGGATTTGTGAAACTGAATAATTAATTGTTAATGATTAATGATAATTATAAAATGCTGCAAATTCAGTCAGGGACTCATTAACCACTAAACATTAACCACTAACAATTAATAATTAACATGAAGTTGATAAGATTTGGGCCGGTAAACAAGGAAAAAACGGGAATAGTTATAAATGATACAGCGTATGATACATCGGCTTTTGGTGAAGATTATGACGAGACATTTTTTGACACCGGCGGGCTGCAACGACTGATCTCATTCATTTCGCAAAACAATGGAAACCTGCCTGAAGTGGAGCACGGCGCCAGACTCGGGTCACCAGTCGCGAGGCCTTCCAAGATCGTTTGCATCGGGTTAAACTATACCGATCATGCCCTTGAAACAAATGCACCGCCACCTTCAGAACCCATCATTTTTTTGAAGTCAACTACAGCCTTATGCGGTCCTTATGACGAAATCATCATTCCAAAAAATTCTTTGAAGACTGACTGGGAAGTAGAGCTTGCAGTGGTAATAGGAAAGAAAGCCAGCTATGTGGACGAATCAGAAGCGCATCAATATATTGCCGGTTATTGCCTTCACAATGATGTTTCGGAAAGAGCTTTTCAATTGGAAAAAGGCGGCACCTGGGATAAGGGCAAAGGATGCGACACCTTCGCCCCTATAGGTCCCTGGCTGGTTACCCCGGAAGAAATTAGTGACGTTCATAACCTTCGTCTATGGCTAAAAGTGAATGGACAAATGTGCCAGGATGGCAACTCCGGCAACCTGATCTTTAACATACCGTTTCTTATATCGTATGTAAGCCAGTTCATGACATTACTGCCTGGTGATATTATTTCCACAGGCACGCCCAAAGGTGTTGGTATGGGTATGAAACCTCCCGTATACCTGAAAGACGGTGATACCGTAGAACTCGGTATTGACGGACTGGGCGTTTCCAAACAACAAGTAAAAGCATATGCTTCGAATTGATGCACATCAGCATTTCTGGAAGTTTGATCCGGTAAGGGATAGCTGGATCAACGAAGAAATGAGGGCGATACAAAGAGATTTCCTGCCAGCGGATCTTGAACCGGTGCTGAAGCAAAACGGCATGGATGGCTCGGTGGTGGTTCAGTCAGATCAGTCGGTGGCGGAAAACGAATTTCATTTGCAGCATGCTACCAGTAATGACTTCATCAAAGGGATTGTTGGATGGGTGGATCTTCGGGCAAATGATATCGAAGAACAACTGCAGGAACTTAGCCGGCATAAAAAGCTTAAAGGATTCAGGCATGTGTTGCAGGCAGAACCCGACCCGGCATTTATGTTGCAACCCAACTTTATAAGAGGGATAAGTCACCTGCGCAAGCATGGCTTTACTTATGATATCCTGATCTATCCAAAGCATCTTTCCTATGCAAAACAACTGGTGGCCGCCCTTCCCGACCAGCCTTTTGTAATTGATCATATGGCTAAGCCCTTGATAAAAGATCAAATGATAGAAGACTGGAAAAAAGACATGGCTGTTATTGCGCGGCATGAAAATGTGAGTTGCAAAATATCAGGAATGGTTACGGAAGCCGACTGGAAAAACTGGAAGAAAGAAGACTTCAGGCCTTATCTGGATGTTACATTTGAAGTGTTCGGCAGCAAACGAATCCTTTTCGGATCTGACTGGCCGGTATGCCTGGTTGCAGCCTCCTATGAAAGAATGATGGAGATTGTACAGAACTATATCAGTGAATTCACCGAACAGGAGCAGGCAGATTTCTGGGGCGGCAATGCGGTTTCTTTTTATAATTTAATTTAAAACGTTTATATGGACTTACAACTTGCAGGAAAAGTTATCCTGGTTACCGGCGGCGCCAAAGGTATTGGTGAAGGCATCACACATGCGTTAGCGGCGGAGAATGCGATACCGGTTATTATTGGCCGTAACGAATTTGATAATCAAAAACTGCTGGCAACTTTAAAAGCACAGGGAGCCGAAGGTTTCCAGATAGTGGCTGAACTTACCAAACCGAAAGAGTGTGAAAAAGCTGTAAGGTTAACTTTGGAAAAATTTGGTAGAATTGAAGGCCTCGTAAACAACGCCGGTGTAAATGATGGCGTTGGACTGGAAGAAGGAAACTATGAAAAATTTATGGAAAGCCTTCATAAGAATCTTGTGCATTATTATCTCATGGCACAATATGCATTACCGGAGCTTATTAAGTCAAAAGGTTCGATAGTGAATATAGGATCAAAAACCGCTGAAACGGGGCAGGGAGGTACATCTGCCTATGCTGCCGCAAACGGGGGCAGGAGCGCATTAACCCGCGAGTGGGCGGTGGAATTATTAAAATACGGCATCCGCGTTAACGCCGTGATAGTAGCGGAATGCTGGACACCGTTGTATGAATGGTGGATCAACAAACAACCCGATCCGCAGGCAAAAATCGGTGAGATCGTTTCAAAGATACCATTTGAAAAACGAATGACTACGGCTGAGGAAATCGCTAACATGGTGGTGTTTTTGCTTTCTCAAAAATCCAGTCATACAACCGGGCAGTTAATACATGTAGATGGCGGTTATGTGCATCTGGATAGGGCAATTTGAAAAACCTAATTACATAATAAGATAGAAGATAAATGTTAATACCCAGGGACTTTAATTTCAAAACACCACACCATGCAGGCGCTTGTATGTACCACTCCCGGCAAATTTGAATATCAGGATAAAAGCTATCCGGCGATTACAGAAAATCAGGCACTATTAAAAATAAAACGTATCGGTATCTGTGGAACTGATCTTCACGCATTTGAAGGAACACAACCTTACTTTAACTATCCGAGAATATTAGGCCATGAACTGGCTGGTGAACTGGTGGAAGATCCGGGCGTTCCGGGCTTTTCAAAGGGTGATATCGTAACCTTTATTCCCTATTTCAATTGCGGTAACTGTATTGCCTGCAGAAATGGCAAGCCCAACTGTTGTGTGGATATCAAAGTCTCCGGCGTACACATAGACGGCGGTATGGTTGAATATCTTTCCGTTCCTTCTTATTCCCTGGTTAAAGGAGATGGATTGGATTATGATGACCTTGCATTGGTGGAGCCTTTGTCAATCGGGGCGCATGCTGTGCAAAGAGCCGGTATCAGCCCTGAGGAATATGTGCTGGTAATAGGAGCAGGACCAATAGGCATGGGTATTATGGAATTCGCCAGGATTAAAGGTGCTCATGTAATTGCAATGGACACCAATGAAAACCGGTTATCTTTTTGCAAAAACAACTTAAACATTTTACATACGGTGAATGCTTCTTCTTCACATGCAGCAGAACAAATAAAATCTATCACCAACGGTGACTGGCCTGAGGTTGTAGTAGATGCCACCGGGAATATTTTTGCCATCACCAATGCATTTAATTATATGTCGCACGGCGGCCGGTACGTACTGGTAGGATTGCAAAAGGGGGATATCTGTTTTAGTCACCCGGAATTTCATAAGAGGGAAGCCACTTTGATGAGCAGCCGGAATGCCACCCGAACAGATTTTGAGTACGTTATCAGATGTATTAAAGAAGGCCTTGTAAATCCTTCCAATTATATTACACACAGTACCTCTTTTCAGCAGCTACAGCAGGAGTTTGCCTCCTGGTTAGTGCCGGCGAATGGGGTTATTAAGGCGGTAGTGGAACTATGAGTT
>CAXTDO010000509.1:0-5292 GCA_964242315.1 uncultured Flavihumibacter sp. | reverse complement strand
CTGGTAATCTGGGGGGGTGAATTTGGCCGAACCAATTACAGTCAGG
This sequence comes from uncultured Flavihumibacter sp., assembly GCA_964242315.1. Taxonomy (GTDB): domain Bacteria; phylum Bacteroidota; class Bacteroidia; order Chitinophagales; family Chitinophagaceae; genus JADCRZ01. The sequence goes on along the minus strand of CAXTDO010000509.1, from coordinate 5,246 downwards.
GTAAATTAAAGGAAGATAACTATGGCCGCGACCATCATCCACGTTGCTTCAGCATTTGGATGGCAGGCGGTGGCATCAAGCCCGGCATTGTGTATGGCGAAACCGATGAGCTTGGATATAACGTTGTTAAAAATGGCGTTCATGTGCATGACTTCCAGGCTACGGTACTGAACCAGATGGGTCTTGATCATGAAAAATTAATTTTTAAACACCTGGGCCGGCGCTACCGGCTTACAGATGTCTCCGGTCATGTGGTGAGGGATATAATTTCGTAACTTTCATTCGATATTATTAAGTTATCAGCCATCAGCTTTCAGCCATCAGGAAATCAAAACCGGATACGCTTTCTTCCTGATAGCTGAAAGCTGACGGCTGATAGCCAAAAATAGTCGTTCAGGATTTAACAATAACAAGGTCTCTTAGAGCCATACGCTGAAAGCTTAAAGCTGACAGCTGCAAGCTAACGTAACATATGAAAAGCACTCTCAGGGGTTTTGCAGGCAATGTTTTATTTACGCTGAATATCTTCATCATCTTTTTGTTGCTGTTCGAACATTTACTGGTGCTTCCGCATTGGCTACAGGCTTTTGGCAGAATGCACCCGATGATGTTGCACTTTCCCATCGTTATCGTGATTTTGGCTATGGTGATGGAGTTTTTTCGCTTCAAAACTGAATACATTAACCAGGAATTATACCAGAGCTTTACTTCAAACTTATTATTGATAGGAGCTTTGTCTTCGGCCGTTACCGTAATCATGGGGTTGTTTTTATCACGTGAAGGAGGATACACCGGTTCTATATTGCAATGGCATAAATGGACCGGCGTAGGTGTTGTGTTCCTTACTTCATTACTGTATTGGGCCCGCAGTATGGACTGGTATAAATCACCCGTAGCAAAAGGAAGCGCCATTGTTACAACCCTTTGCCTGATCTTTGCAGGTCATTTCGGCGCTACTATTACTCATGGAGATAATTTTGTGCTGGCACCGGTAACTTCCACAGATCAAACAAATGTGCCTTTTGATCAGGCGATCGTTTTTGACAACCTCGTAAAGCCTGTCCTTGATAAAAAATGCGCCAGTTGTCACAACCCGGATAAAGTAAAAGGCGAACTGGTTCTTACGGATGTTAAATCTATTTTGGCAGGCGGGAAAAATGGAAAACTGTTCGAACCGGGTAAACCTGAGATCAGCCTGTTGTTGCAGCGCATACATCTTCCTGTTGATGAAAAGAAACACATGCCTCCTGCAGGTAAAACGCAGCTTACCGAAGATGAAATATCGTTGTTGAACCTTTGGGTTAAAGATAATGCTGACTTCAAGAAAAAAGTAATTGACCTGCCGGTAAAAGACTCTTTAAGATTGTTGGCTGCTACGCTGTTGAAGCCTGCCGGACCAACAGAAGAACAGTTCGATTTTGCAGCGGCAGATAAAGAAACAGTAAAGAAGCTCAATAATAATTACAGGGTGGTATATGCGCTTTCCAAAGAGTCGCCGGCATTAGCAGTAAACATTTACAACAGGAATGCTTATTCAACAAAAGCATTAGACGAACTGGCGCCGGTGAAAACGCAGGTGGTATCGCTTGAGTTAAATAAACTACCGGTAAAAGATGCGGATCTCAAAGCCGTATCTCAGTTTGAAAACCTGCGAACTTTAAATTTAAATTTTACTGATGTTACAGGCACGGGGCTAAAAGATCTTACTGCATTGAAGCATTTGCAGTCCTTATCTCTTTCAGGCACCAATCTTAGTTTTCAGGATTTGTTGGTGCATATGCGTTCCTTTCAAAGTTTAAATAAACTTGCAGTTTGGGATACCGGCTTGTCGGATGATCAAATGAAGCAATTGCAAAAATCAAATAAGAATATTGAGTTGATCTCAGGTTTCAAGGATGATGGCCTGAATCCTATCCAGTTAAATCCGCCCTCGTTAAAGAATAGCTCTCCCATTTTTACTGACCAGCTTGCACTTGACTTAAAACATACCATCAAAGGAGTTGATATCAGGTTTACTACGGATAGTACGGAACCCGATAGCATCAATTCCCCGATCTTTAAAAATGAGACTATTCTGCATGATAACGTCACTATTGTAAAAGCAAAAGCGTACAAAGCAGGATGGTACGGCAGTAGCACCGCTGAATTTACGCTGTACAAAAACAGTTACAAGCCAGACAGCATGCGCCTTGATTTTCCAATGAGTCCTGTTCACCAGGCCAATGGCGCTAAAACTTTTTTCGACCGTGAGATGGGGACGTTTAATGCTAACAGTCCGGCATGGGCCAACAACTGGGGTGGTTTCAGAAATTATGATATGCAACTGGTCATGGAATTTAAATCTCCCATAATGCTGGGTTCCGTCGGGTTGAATACTATGGTGGAACCAAAGACGGGTATTTATCCGGCTTCGGTTATTGAGGTTTGGGGTGGAGAGAATAAAGCGTCTATGAAATTATTGAGTACGCTTAAACCTCAAGTGCCTGAAAAGGATATGGATCATTTTATTAAAGTGTATGAAACATCGTTCAAGCCAAAACAGGTTTCTTATCTTAAGATTGTAGCAAAGCCTTTAAATATTCCCGATCCCAAGAACCCAAAAGGCCGGCAGACTTTGTTGTTGGTGGATGAGGTGTTTCTGAATTGAGTTTTTTTTAAACACAGAGGGCACAGAGGAAGGAAACACAGAGATCACGGAGGCCCTCCGCGTCCTCTGTGTTTAAAAAAAACTAACACTCGAACCTGTTTCATTAAAAAGCAAACTGCAACTGAACCGGCCTGTTAAATTTTCTCTGAACGTTCCCAATACAATCTTTCTCAATCTTAAACACCGCCGTTTCTTCATACCTGGAAGCAACAACAATTTGAGTGTGAAGCCCGTGCTGGGAGAATAGCTCCTCCACCAGTTTTGGGCAGTTATTGTTCTTTGACAGATGCGACAATAACAAATGGCTCATAAATGCCGGCCGGTGCGCTATAAAAAGTTGTAAGGCCTGCGAATTTGATAAGTGTCCCTTGCCACCCATGATGCGCCTCTTGAGGCAATAAGGATAGGAGCCGTTGATTAACATCCCTTCATCATAGTTAGATTCCAGAAAAGCCGCATGGCATTGTTTGAAATGAGCAATTACGTGTTCACACGGAACACCGATGTCGGTAAAAATTCCAACGGTAACGGATGATGACTTTACTACAAAACTGTGCGGATCACATGCATCGTGAAACTTTGGAAAAGCTGTGATAGACAGTGCGCCAATAGTGACAGGCTGGTATGCGATGAATGAAATTGCCAACTGTCGCGACAGCATCATCCTGCCGCTTGTACGGGTTCCATCTGTAACATATACCGGAAGGTTGTATTTTTTTGCCAGCACCGAAATGCCCGCAATATGATCTGAATGTTCATGCGATACAAAAATGGCTTTTACCCTCTCTAACGACAAACCCAAACGCTTCATGCGTTTTTCCGTTTCTTTACACGAAATGCCCGCATCAATAAGAACTGCTTCCTCTTCATTGCCAACATAATAGCAGTTCCCGTTACTACCGGAATTCAATGAGCAAATGGATAAAGACATTTTAATTATTAGTGATTAATGATTAATTATTAACGGATAGTGGTTGATTGTGAAGTGTTAATTGTTAATTGCCCATGCAAACACTGTTGTAAAAATAGCAATTAACCGTCAACCACTATCCGTTAATAATTAATCATTAACCATTAACCATTAATCATTATTTTCAGTGCATGAACCTGAGGCCGGAATATATTTTAGAAGCTGTAAATATTTCCAAGAGTTTTCCCGGTGTTAAAGCGCTGGATGGCGTTCGGCTTGCTATTGAAAAGGGAAAGGTGCATGCGTTGATGGGTGAGAATGGCGCCGGCAAATCAACCCTGATGAAAATCCTTATTGGGATGTATACCCCTGATTCCGGGGAAATATACTTTAAAGGTGCGCCGGTAAAATTCACAAAGGTTCACGATGCCATTAAAAATGGTTTTTCAATGATTCACCAGGAGTTGTTTCCTTTTCCACACCTTACCGTTGCACAAAATATTTTTATGGGGAACGAACCCACCAGGGCCTTTCCCGGATGGATCAACAGGAAGAAATTAAATCTGGATGCAGAACGCCTGTTAACTTCTTTAGGCGTAAATATACCGGCAAGCAGGCTGATGAAAGATTGCAGCATTGCTGAAATGCAGATGGTTGAAATTGCAAAAGCTATTTCCAACAAGGCCGAAATCATCATTATGGATGAACCTACTTCGGCCATCTCCGGCAGGGAAGTAAATATCTTATTCAATATCATTAAAGAACTAAAGCGGCAGGGCATTGCTATTATCTACATCTCCCACAAAATGGAAGAAATCTTCGGGATAGCCGATACTATAACGGTGATGCGTGACGGCAAATACATTGCTACTCATGATGCGTGCGACCTATGCTCCCAGCAATTAATCTCTTTAATAGTAGGCAGGGAACTTAATGCAGTGTTCAACAAAAAAGAATCTGCATTAGGTGAGGTAGTTTTATCTGTTTCAAACCTGACCGGATCTAAATTCAACAATATAAGTTTTAACGTAAGAAGTGGTGAGATCGTTGGTGTTGCAGGATTAATGGGTGCAGGAAGAACGGAAATTGTAAACGCAATATTTGGATTGGAAGCAATACACAATGGACAAATCTTTATCAAAGGCAAAAAAGCTGTGATCAGATCACCGGGAGATGCCATGAAACTTGGTATAGGGCTGGTGAGCGAAGACAGAAAGCATTTTGGCCTGGTACTTTCCTCATCTGTAAAACATAACATTACTCTTGGTGCTTTAAATAAATGTTGCAAAGGACCATTCCTCGACATAAAAAAAGAACATGCAATTGTTAGCGACCAGATTAAACAACTGGGCATCAGAACCCCTTCCAAAAATCAGGTGATAAATTTTTTAAGTGGAGGTAACCAGCAAAAAGCAGTTATTGCAAAGGTTTTATTGAATGATCCGGATATCATTATTCTGGATGAGCCTACAAGGGGAATTGATATCGGAGCTAAAATGGAGATCTATAAATTAATATTCCAACTGGCAGAAGAAGGAAAGGCTGTTATCCTGATTTCCTCAGAGCTTTCAGAGATACTGGGAATGAGTGATCGCATACTGGTGATTCGCGAGGGTGCGCTGAGGGCGGAACTTACGCAGGCTGAGGCATCGCAGGAATTGATTATGCAATATGCCATGGCACAATAAA
>CAXTDO010000508.1:0-5293 GCA_964242315.1 uncultured Flavihumibacter sp. | reverse complement strand
CACGTACTTCTTAATCCCTATATGCTTTTCCAGTTAAATTTATATAAAGCCCTTCCAATCCAGCTTCACGATGCTCCAATAGCAGGTGCGCAAGTGTATCATGCGCGATGATCTTTCCTTCATCTATCAGGGCAATGGTATTGCACAGGTCTTCTGCCTCGTTCAACTGGTGTGAGGTGTAGATAAGCGTAGTGCCGTTTTTATTTAACTCTTTCAGATAACCTATGATGGCATAACGGGATTGTACATCCACACCCACCGTTGGTTCATCAAGGAATAAAATTTCCGGGTTATGCATCACGCCTATCGCCAGGTTAACCCTGCGCTTCATGCCACCAGAAAAATGCTGCACCGGTTTGTTTCTTACATCGCTCAGGCCAAGCACTTCCAGTAATTCGGTGGTTCTTTTTTTTGTTTCCGGCTTTTTCAGTCCGGCCCAGGCGCCAAAGAATTCCAGGTTTTCTGCCGGACTCAATTCCTGGTAAAAAGAAAGATCCTGTGGAACTAATCCGAATAATTTATTGATTGATTTTTTGTGAGCGCTGATTTCGTTTCCCAACAAACTGACGCTGCCATGCTGGAATGTGAGCAAGCCGGTCATGCAGTTCATTAAAGTAGTTTTACCCGCGCCGTTAGGGCCGAACAAACCAAAACGATCACCCGCTTTAATATCAAGGTTTAGCTTGGAGAAACAACTTACGGCCTGGCCTTCATAGCTAAAATCGAGGTCTTTTATACTTACGGCAGCCTGGCTCATGAACGCCATTTAATTTTCGACAGGGCTTCGAAAGCCTTTTTCTCTACTTCCGAAATTTCAATGAGATAATCACCCATTACATTAAAATCCTGCTGGCTTCCGATCCTTCCTTTGTAGATGCCAGCGGCCTGTACTGCTGCGTTGCGCCACAGATCGCCCGCTTTGGTAAACATGGTGGAAATTTCGGGGAACTCATCGTATGGATGATACACATGAGCTTCCTGTAAAAAAGCGGCATAGATGTACCGGAATCCGCCACCGCCGGTGCCGATCTCTTCCTGCATGCGTACCAGTTGAGCCAGGTAGGAGCCCGCTTTTTGCTGACCGAGTCTGTCACGCCACTTTTTGATCCTGCTACCGGTATATTTGATTCCTTTTACGCCGGCAATATTTCCGGGGATACGCAGCATGTCGCGAACATTTCTTTTAATACCTGTCTTAATTGCTTTTTGCATTTTCTCATCGGTAACAATGGTTCCTTCTTTAGGATAGTAGATTTGTCCTTTTGGTGCGAGCGGACCTTTTGAGAAGCGCACCCGTTCCAGTTCATAGGTGCTTAACGTGGTAACAGTTTCCATAATGGGGTCGCTGATCAGAAAGTTATCCTGTTCCTTACCGTATACGATCAGGTTATGTGCGTTGAAATGGAAGCGGTATTCTTTTGGGAAATAAGAAAGGTAATAAACACCTACCTGACAGCCAACCGGCTGTCCGGCATTAATACGTTCCATTAAATAACTTTCGGCAGCATCCTTTGAGCTGAATTTTTTTCGTACTACCTCAATACCCAGTGATTTGCAGGTTCTGCTGAAGATCAGTCCGGGCATAGTTCGAAAAGCAATTGCCGGCCCGTTATTTAATTTAAGAAAGGGGATATAAACAAAGAACAAACCTGAACCGATGCCAAAAGCAAGCGGCTCCGTTATTTTGTCTACACCTACCGTTCGCAACAGATTTGTGGTAACGCCATTCTCACAATGAGCTGCCTGAATATGCCCGAATTCATTCTTCATGTACGTTCATTGTTTTAAGATCGTCTACACTCACATTAAAAGCATCTGCATACTTCTTCAGCTTTTTTTCCGGTAGTTTTTTAAACACCGCCGGTTTAAGATGATTGTTGATCTGCCATTTCCAGAAACCGGTATAAGCGCCTACTATCGCCATATCCATCAACCTGAGTTCCATAAAATATAATACAGGACTGGCCTCGTTGTTCAGCACTTTTTGTTTTGCGGCGGCCACGCGTTCCTCTATATCCTTCCATGCTACACTGAGCGCGGTGGCTTTAACTTCCCAGCCGGTGCTAAGTTCGGTAACGTACTTGCCGGTTTCATCAACGGCATAACACATTTCTTTGGTGGTTTTGGAGAGGGAGCCATAGTCCTGGGGAATGTCTTCCTTTTTCATATGTTTATATGTTAGTGGCTATTAGCTGTCATCAAGTTCCGCATTAGCAGTTCAATGTTGTTGATTAAAGTGTTTTAAAGCTATGCATTTTATTTAAATTATTATATGGAGATGCGATTACTATAAGGCTTGAAACTAAGGTAACAACGAGTTTTGTCAGGAGCAAGGGGCGTTTAGGCAATGTCATTTAAGGCATTTAAATTTCGGGTTCCAAGTTCCCCTCCTTTTCAAGGCTACTGTTAGGACACAACTATTTATATCGACGATGTGAAATGTGAGGTTCCGGTTCCCCTCCTTTCAAGGAGGGGAACCAGAACCTCACATTTCAGATTGCACTCTAAATACTTGTGTTCCAACGGTAGCCTTTTCAAGGAGGGAATCGTTACGCGTTCCTCAGTCCTTAACTTAACGACATTGCCCTGACGAGACTCGCTTTTTATAAAACATTGACAGCAAACACCCCACCTAACAAACGGTCAACAGCGCGAACATGTAAGAAAACCGCGAACTTTCCGGAACCATCAGGAGGATCTTTTCTCCTATCTTTAATCTGCCGCTGTTGAATAATTCATCTACCATTAAATAAATGGAGCCGGCACCTACATTTCCTATATTAATCAGGTTAACAAACCATTTTTCCGGAGGTATGGTCATTCCCAATTCTACCAGCTTTTCGGCTATCTTGTTCCTGAAAAATTCACTGGATATGTGAGGTAAAAAATAATCAATTTCAGCGACATCCAATTTCTTGTTGATAAAAATTGATTGGAGCTTGGCACCTCCTAATGGAATGATATTGGTGCTTAAAAGTTTTGTATCCTGTTTAATGCTTAATACAGATTTGTTCATTATTTCTGCGGGAGAATAATCAAGATAGCTTTTTAACGTACCGTCTTTATCCTTTTCGCAGGCCATATACATGCAGGTATCTTTTTCATGAGCATAAGAAACGCCTTCCACCCATTCCACACGTAAACTTAACCCGTTTTCATTTTTTGTATCTGAAAGTAAAAAGGCACCGGCGCCGTCAGATAACATCCATCTCAGAAAATCTTTTTCGAAGCTTATGTATGGATTCTCTTCGAGCGCTGCAAGGTTCTTCACTTCATCTTCAAAAACATCCGATCTTAACGAAGCAGAGAACCGCTCAGAGCCTGTTGAAACAGCGTAACGCGCTTCACCCGTTTTAACAGCCATACAGGCATACTTGAATGCATGCATGCTGGCGCAACATACGCCTGAAGGTGACACCACCTCAATTGCACCTGTTTCGGGCAACCATCCATGCACCATCACGCCATGCGAAGGCATCATCTGATCGGGTGAAGAAGTGCCACAGCTTAACAGGTCAACATTCTTCAAACCATCAGGATTATCCTCAAAAATTTTCCTTACCGCCAAAGCGGTCATTTGCGCATTGGTATGTGTTGCTTTGCCTTCTTTTGAAAGGGCATAAAACCTGCGCTTTATTCCATTATTTCTTAAGACGATCTTTTTTGCCTTGGAAGGCCTGCCATCAATCAATCCCAGATAAACTTCCATTTCATCGTTCGACACAGGCTCGTTAGGAAAAAAATTACCTGTTCTTGTAATATAAACCTGGTTCAACAACATCTGTATTACTGATTAATTCAATGCTAGATAAAATTGTTTCTTTTGATTAATACGTTTTCTTAAAAATGGCTGAAAAAGAAGCTTATTGATAAACACTACTACAGGTGCAATTATAAACAATGCAATTAAAAGATAATACTTAAACAAAAATACCCAGGGCTTCCTGTTCTTCTTTTTAATGATCAGGTTAGCCCAAAGAGCAAACAACACTTTGGCCCGTGATTCGATAAACATTAAATCGGGGTGTACTTCCACCGCTTTCTTTTCTATCAGTTCAGGCTGTAAGCCGGTGAAACTACCAGACAGCAGGTGCTTTAATACAATTTTTCCCGACTCACCGGCGTTACTGATATCGGCATCAGCTACGCCGGGTTTGGGAAACATATTTAAGTAACGATCCTTTTTACCCGTGAGCATCCAGTAGAGAATGGTTACCGCGCTTATGGTATTGCTATTTTTATCTATCAATGCAACAATACCTACGAGGTTAGCGCCCAGGTCTTTAAAAGTTTTCCTTATTCTTACATGCGCATTCAGCCACATATTACGGGCGCCTATAACAGTTACAACAGGCGTATTTTTTAATACAGCCTGAAAAGACGGGCTCATCAATATGGAATTAGCCGGAATGCTGGGTGAAAGAAACCAGGGCTGATAGGCGAAAATGACCAGGTCGTAGGATGATTCTTTTAATGAAAACGGATGAAGCTTTGTAGGAATGCTTAGTACGCTTTCAGGCATTTCAGCAAAAAAATTGGCAGAAGTCCAGGGAAAAGGATAAGGTGTTTCCGGTGTTACGCTTACTTTCTCCACCATCACACCTGCTGCCATAAAAGGGGATATAAAATTATCAACGATATCACCTAGCTGTCCCGTTTGAGTATAATAAATTGCCAATACCTTTTTTATCATGCTGATGCCCATTAAAAAAATGCCGGATTTAAAACTTTGGATGTTTTACTGTAACTAACTACTACCTTTTGAACCACCGGAGGTAAACTTTTAAAAGAAGACCTTACTATTTTACTGTCTTCATCAATTTGCTTGCGGTAATTAAGGATTCTGGGAACATTCTCCTGTATCATAAGCCGAAGAAATCTTAGTTCGGCATTGTTGCTTTCTTTGGTAATTGCATTATCCAGCTTTTTGTGTCCGGATTTGAATAAAGTATATTTACTTGCCGGATTGAATACCAGTCCTGCTTTTCTTATTAACAAAGTTCCTTCAAAAGCTTCTCTGCTACTGATCGATGACTTTTCAATAGATGCTAATTGAGCATCGATCGTGTCTACGCTTTCCGAAGCCAGGGCGGCGTAGAAGCCTGAGCGGTCAAAATTTTGTTTTCCTTTTGCGCCGTTTACCATGATGGTAGATAGGGCAAGGATTGTTATAAGGATAATATTTACCTTCATATTCATACTAAAAATCTCAAATATAAAGAATAGTAGTAAGCTGTTAACGTCAATTTTTTTAACCGCAAAGGTCTGAACCCTGATTTTCCTGCTTGCAGGA
>CAXTDO010000507.1:0-5298 GCA_964242315.1 uncultured Flavihumibacter sp. | reverse complement strand
GCTTTGAAGATATAAGGAATGCCAAGGTTCTTACAAATGGCAGCAACTTTATCAGCAATCTCCATGATCAGTTCTTCACTTTCCACTACACATGGTCCGGCTATCAGAAAAAAATTATCAGGATCATAAGATTGATCGGCAAATAACTCTTGCAAGAATGTATCCATGCGCAAATTTAATTATTAATTATTAATGATTAATTATTAACGGATAGTGCAATATGTTTTATGTTTAATGAACTATTAATAACAAAACATATTAATCCAACTTCGCCTTATCTTTAACGCTTCTCAATAAAAATTAACCACTACCCGTTAATAATTAATCATTAACCATCAACCATTAAATTCATGATTAAAGAAAAGATCCTCGTTATCGGGGCAAGCGGACAGATAGGCGTTGAACTCACTCTCGCTTTAAGAGGAATTTATGGCAACTCAAACGTAGTGGCATCAGACCTCAGGGAGGAAAATAACCTGCTTAAGGGAACGGGCCCGTACGTAAGCCTGGACGTGATGAATAAAGAAATGCTTCATGTACAGGTCATCAGGCAGAACATAACGCAGATATACCTGCTGGCTGCAATTCTTTCTGCTACGGGAGAAAAAAATCCGGGCCTTGCTTGGAACCTTAACATGCAAAGCCTGCTGAACGTTTTGGATATTGCTAAAGAAGAAAATATTACTAAAGTGTACTGGCCAAGCAGTATTGCTGTGTTTGGGCCTACTTCCCCTAAACAGTTATGTCCGCAGCAGACAATTATAGAACCGGTAACAGTGTATGGCATCAGTAAGTATGCCGGTGAGTTCTGGTGTAACTATTTTTTCAATCGATATCATGTTGATGTAAGAAGCATCAGGTATCCGGGCCTTATCAGCTACAAATCGGAACCGGGTGGTGGTACAACCGATTACGCCATAGAAATTTTTCACGATGCAGTAGAAGATAAAGAATTTACATGTCCATTAAAAGCTAACACTTACCTACCCATGATGTACATGCCTGATGCCATCCGTGCTACTATTGAACTGATGGAATCGCCCGCCGCTAAAATTTCAGTAAGAACATCTTATAATATATCTGCCATGAGTTTTTCGCCGGAGGAACTGGCAGCCGACATTAAAAATCACATTCCTGAATTTAAGATAGATTATAAGCCAGACTACCGTCAGGCTATAGCCGAAAGCTGGCCGCAAAGCATTGATGACAGCACGGCTACCTCCGACTGGGGCTGGAAACCGGAGTACGATATGACGGCAATGGTGAAGGATATGCTGCAGCATGTAAGTCAGGTATGAGTATGAGGTATGAGTATGAGGTATGGGGTATGAGCTAAAACCCCATACCTCATACCTCATACCTGACTACGCCTCCGCCCCGGAAGCATCTTCCTCCAGCATTTCTTTGTTATCACCACCCAGACTGTAATAATTATTTTCTTCATCTTCTTCTCCGATCTCTTCATCGCTGTCATCAAGTTCCTCACCGGGTACATCGAGGTCGTCGCCTGTTAAGCCCAGGGAAAATCCTTTGTTTTGCAGATCTTCGTCGTCTCCTGTATCCATATCGCGGTCTATGGCGCCCAGAGCCAGCAAGTCGTCTTTGGTTACATCGGCTTCGGTGCCGGGCACTATGCCAATTTCATCATCGTCTTCCTGCGACACCAGACCTGCCACCAGGTCTGAATCTGTTACCGGTGCATCGGAGACAGCCACGGTTTTTAATCCACCACTCGTGCGGGCTATATTATCCATATCCATATCAACCCTTTCCACATCACTTGATGGATTTAATATGTCTTCACCCGTAGGATAGTTAATGTTTTTAAGCCCTTCCTTAATACTTTCCTCGTTGGTATCTTTTGGTTGATCTTGCATAATGTAGTTTTTAGAGTTATATAAAAATTTGTGCCTGAACTTACGTAGCCGTTGCATTGCTCACTAAATCTTTAACCTGATCCGCTTTTTTTCAAGCAGTCCCGTTACCAGGATGATCAACACGGCATAAGCAAGCGATTTGAAAATTCCCGCAATACCACTGCGTAAGAATATAGGTAAGCTGATGCCAACCATTGTAAAGATAGCATAATGAATGTAAGGTAACAGGTAACAGGTAAGCGTGCTTGTGCCTGCGGGACGAATAGCGTTATACCATCGCCTGTTATTTTTAATATCCACTATATAAATCAATACTACAAAACAAAGAATGCTGATGCCGGTGCAGATGGCAATCCATGCAGGCGTGGAACGTATCTTCGAAATGCCATCCAACGGACGGATGGCAAAACCAAAACCCAGCATTGCAGCGCCAATCAACGCCATGGTAAGGGTATATTGTTTGAGCTTATCAACATGTGCAAACTTCCTGTAAATTACCGAAGTAATAACACCCGCCATTGTAAGTACCGGAAGAGAACCGTCGCTGATGATCCATATCACTGATTTTACCGGGTATAAAAATTTAAGCCAGCCAGCATGAGTGGCAATATTAAAAAGGGTAAAGAACACCAGTACAGCTATCAACCCGGCAAGCCGTTCCTTTATTAAGAGGTAAGCACCGGCAGCTAACAGGTACGACCAGCCGATCAGTCCGAGTATTCCCCACCACTGGGTAGACATTCCAACGATGGTACCATGCCGATTTCCTTTATAGAGAATTGCCATGATCACAAGAATTACTACTCCGGTAGTTTGTAAAATGGTTTTTTTTAACTTTTTCATGTCCGGTGCATAATCAAGCCAGAGGAGGAAGAACCCAACGGTGATCAGTACCTGCCAGACAGGCCTTGAAATCAGGGCGCTTCTGTCGTAGTCTTCCAGGTTCACATGAAATATTCCCATCACCAGCAACGCGAATGAACGAGTTAGTATATATATCAAAGACTGATAGGCCGATGACCCGCGCGAGATACGACTCTGTATCGCAAATGGAATGGATAACCCGACAATAAAGAGAAAGGCAGGAAAAACGGCATCCGCCAGTCCCATGCCGTCGGCTTCAGCGGCAGTATGTTCCAGCCAGTCAGGTATATTTTTTAACGACCATAAGTCGTTTACAAAGATCATCAGCAGCATAGTGATGGCGCGGAATACATCAATAGAAGCCAGGCGCGGTGATGTTTGAACCATGATTAAATGATTTTATGATGTACGTGAGTCATTGGCATGGTCGTCGGTGTTCTATCAGCTATCAGCCCGTCAGCCATTAGCTTTCAGTAGATTAAAATTGATAAGCTTTCCTCCTGATAACTGATAGCCACGTAACGGTAATCAAATCTCTTAACTAAAAAAAATATTTCTTGGCTACTATTTTATGGAAGTATAATATTGAATGATGATAAAGATAATCAGCCTGTTTTTATGCATGCTCGCCTTTTTACCGGTAACAGGGCAATACAGGAAGCTTAGTTTTCAACAGCCTGAAATGGGTTCTTTGTTCAATCTGGTGATCTATAGCCTCGACTCCGTTGAAGCAGCTAAAGCGGCAGTACAAGCCTACCGGTTAATAGATACGCTTAACGAAATATACAGTGATTACTTACCGGCAAGCGAACTGAACCGGTTATGTGCCGAGGCCGGAAATGGTAAATGGATTAAAGTATCTGAACCACTGTTTCATATATTAAAAGCCGCCAGGCACGCGAGTGAAATAAGTAACGGCAGCTTTGACGTCACCGCCGGTCCGTTGATCAGGCTGTGGCGTAAAGCACGTAAGGAAAAAATGTTGCCTCCCAGGGATAGTCTGCAACTGGCAAAAAAAATATCAGGCTACCGTTTGATGCAGATCGACACCATGCAAAAAGCAATAAGGTTAAAGAAAGCAGGAATGCAGCTTGACCTTGGCGGAATAGCCAAAGGTGAAACAGCGCAACGAGTGTGCGACCGTTTGCGTGAGTCAGGGTTTCCTTATGCATTGCTGGATGCGGGTGGCGATATCGTAACAGGGTCCGTACCGCCTGGCATTGATGGATGGCATGTGGCTATCAACCTGCCGGAATCGGAAGAAACGATGGAATATCAGCTACTCTTGAAAGACCGCGCTGTTACTACATCCGGCGACCTGTATCAATATGTAGAGCTCCGCGGTAAAAGGTATTCACATATTGTTGATCCCGTCAGCGGATATGCTATAACGAATTCACGCAATGTAACAGTGATTTCAAAGAAAGGAATCGATGCCGACTGGCTCACCAAGGCCTGCAGTATTTTACCGGTTTCCAAAGCGCTCCGGCTGGTAAGAAAGTTCCCTGGCACAGAAGTGCAGATAGCTGTGTTGAAAAGGGGAAAGCCGGCATATTTCAGATCGACCGGATTTACTGCTTACCTGAAAAGATGATCTCCGGCTATGAATGCTCGTTGCATCGCACGGTTTATCTTAAAAAAGTGATTGAAAATGGCCAAATTAAACAAATTATAAACTAAATTGGCACTCTTAATAACCAGGACTTAACAGATCAGACAAATTACGAGATAAGATATTTGATATGAAGGTCAACCAGTTAATGCGTTACGTCATTTCAGCTTTGATAATTGTTTTACAAACAGCGCAGGCAGGTGCACAGCAAACAGCAGGTTCTGTTTCTTCGTATGAACAGGCGGTGCCCGGCAGCCCGATAAAATTTAACATGGTTGCTTTGAAAGCAGGTACTGTTAATATAACGAATACCCAGGGAGTAAAGGCCGGCAAACCTGAGCAAAAGCCGGTATCAGTTTCCGGATTTTCAATGGGAGCAAAAGAAGTAACATACGATGAGTATGACGCTTTCTTTAAAGACGAATCCTATAGCCGTAACCAGACCACCGATGCTATCACCAGGCCTAGTCCGCCATATATTGATCTTACATTAGGCATGGGAAAGGAAGGAGGTTTTCCGGCTAATAGCATGTCCCAATATGGTGCGCTGATGTATTGCCGTTGGTTGTATAAAAAAACCGGTGAATTCTACAGGCTGCCAACAGAAGCTGAATGGGAATACGCCTGCAGGGCAGGCACTACCACCTCGTTTCCCTTTGGAAACGACACTGCACAGTTAAGTAAATATGCCTGGTATGCCGGCAACAGCGAAAATAAATATCATAAAACAGGGCTAAAACAACCTAATGCCTGGGGCTTTTATGATATGCTGGGGAATGTTGCAGAATGGACACTGGATCAATACGATGAAAACTATTTTTCCACGATTGGAACTTCATCGCAAGATCCGTTGATTAAACCAACCGCGCGTTATCCGAGAACATTGAAGGGAGGTAATTACCAGGATAAGCCTGCCGATATACAACCTTCCAGCCGGTTAAAATC
>CAXTDO010000506.1:0-5300 GCA_964242315.1 uncultured Flavihumibacter sp. | reverse complement strand
TTCGACCAGTTTTTTAACCACGGAGGGCACAGAGGAGGAAACGCAGAGGGCGCAAAGGGTTTCCTCTGCGCCCTCTGCGTTTCCTCCTCTGTAGTCTCTGCGGTTAAAAAAAACTCAAAAATTTAGCTACTTCAATTCAATGGGTAAGTTCATACTTAATTGAGCTTTCACAAACACTTCACGACCCTGATTGAATAATAGCTGGTTTTTAAACTACTTTTGAAACCGGATGAAAAGCTGCTTATATTAAATTATGAAGATTCTTGACTGGTATATATTAAAACGATTTCTGGTAACATTTCTTTTCACCATTGTTACCATTACCATAATTGCTGTAGTTATTGATACCAGCGAAAAAACAGACGACTTTGTAAAATCAGGCCTCACCACGTCCCAGATCATTACCCAATACTATTTCGGTTTTGTGCCATTTATTATATCCATGATCTTTCCGCTGATTGTTTTTATAGCGGTTATTTTTTTTACCTCAAAACTGGCAGGCCGCTCGGAAATTATTGCCATCCTTGCAAATGGGGTAAACTTCAACCGCTTATTAAGGCCTTACCTGATAGGAAGTTTAATACTCGGTACGATTCTATGGCTTGGGAATCAATACGTAATACCCCGGGCAAATGAGATTAGAAGTGATTTTCAATTGAAGGTTATTGATAAAAACAGCAGCTACCTTGCCGGAATGAATAGTAGCAATTACTATTACCTTCGGGTTGATACCAATACATTTGTTGGCCTGCGCTATTATGATACTACGCTGAAATCTGCAAATGGTTTTTTCTTAGACAAAATCAAGGATAACCAGGTGTACTATAATCTCAGATCTGAAAGTATAAAATGGGATACGGCAACGCGCAACTGGAAAGTAGAGAATGCTATTGAAAGAAAGATAAATGGTTTGCATGAAGAAATTAAACAAATTCCGGCATTACATATTAATTTGAAAGTGAAGCCGAATGAGTTAAGAAAAGATGAATACCTGAAAGACAAACTCATTACGCCGGATCTGGATCAGTTTATCAGGATGGAAGAACTAAGAGGAGCCGAGGGATTGAACACCCTGAAAGTAGAACGGTTTCGAAGAGATGCCACACCATTTTCTGTAATCATCCTCACCATTATCGGCGTAGCGGTTGCAGCAAGAAAAACCCGCGGGGGCAGCGGTTTACCGCTGGCATTTGGAATTGTTGCTGCAGCGCTGTTTGTAGTAATGGATAAATTTGCAACGGTATTTTCAACAAAAGGGAACTTATACCCATTTCTCGCTGCGTGGTTGCCGAACATCATATTCGCCATTGTTGCTTTGAGAATGTACAGGAATTCTCAGAAATAAGAGGGGTGTTAAAGTTAACCACTGCTATTTCGCTGACTAAAGAATATTCAATACTCAATGCTCCATTTTCAATGAAACGTTTTCAACAAAAACGGTAATATATTCTGTTGAATATTGAGTATTGATAGTTGAGTATTGAAAATTATAGAATTTAACAGCATTACCAATTAGATTGCTATCAACAGACCAGCAGGGCAGGTTCCTTATAGCTGACAGCTTCTTAATTTTATTTTGTTCTACCAAAAGACAATGGTTAATTTAGCTTTCTATCGGAAAAATCTTGTAATAATCTTATATAAAACAAACTTAAATGGGCATTCTTAAAGACCGGTTTAAAGCTAACGCGGATGCAGCCAACGTTGAAATCAAAGAAATTCTTAAAGCACATGGCGCTGACAAGATCGGAGAGGTAACGTTGTCTCAGGTTTACCAGGGAATGAGGGGAATTACAGGCCTTGTATCTGAAACCTCCCTGCTCGATTCACAGGAAGGAATCAGGTTCCGCGGTTATTCGATACCGGAATTACAGGAAAAATTACCCAAAGCAAAAGAAGGTACCGAACCGTTACCAGAAGGTCTTTTTTACCTGATGCTGATTGGCGAATTACCTACGGAGGAAGATGTGGCGCATGTTACGTCTGTGTTGCAAAGACGTTCCCATGTTCCCAACCACGTTTTCGCAGCTATTGAAGCAATGCCGGTGTCGTCGCATCCTATGACGCAATTTGTGATTGCAATAATGGCTTTGCAAACGGAAAGCAATTTTGCCAAGAAGTATTCCGAAGGGATGAATAAAAGAGACTACTGGGAGGCTATGTTTGATGATGTGATGGATCTTATTGCAAGACTGCCGAGAGTGGCAGCATATATTTATAGAAGAAAATACAAAAACGGACAGCATATTCAACCTAATGGTTTACTGGATTGGGCAGGCAACCTCGCACATATGCTGGGCTTTCCGGATGAAAGCTTTCAGGATCTGATGCGTTTGTACATGACCATTCATGCGGATCATGAGGGTGGAAACGTTTCCGCCCACACAACACACCTGGTAGGTTCTGCTTTGAGTGACCCTTACCTGAGCCTGGCTGCAGGCATGAACGGCCTTGCCGGACCATTACACGGACTTGCAAACCAGGAGGTGATCAAATGGATTTTTGACATGCGCGAACAACTGGGTGTTGACCTTCCTACCAAGGAACAGATCGATGCTTACGTAAGAAAAACACTCAGTGAAGGAAAAGTAGTACCGGGATACGGACACGCAGTACTTAGAAAAACTGATCCCCGCTTTGAAGCCCAGATGGAATTTGGCAAGAAGCACATGCCCGATGATCCATTGGTTAAAACAGTGTGGAATATTTATGAAACAGTACCGCACATTTTACAATCTCTCGGAAAAATTAAAAATCCATGGCCAAATGTAGATGCGCATAGCGGCGCACTGCTGGTTCATTATGGTATGGTGGAATATGAATTTTACACCGTGCTGTTTGGTGTGAGCCGCTCCCTGGGCGTACTGGCAAGTCTCTGCTGGGACAGGGCCTTAAGTTTGCCAATAGAAAGGCCAAAATCAATCACCACCGAGCTGGTCAATAAATGGCTGAAAGGAGAGGATGAAATCTGGGGAGATTAAAATAATTACTGCGTTGGCTCTTTTTTCGTTTTTCCCGGTCCGCTTAGAGGAATGGATTCGCCTTCTTTCAATATTTTTGTTGAACCATCCGCCATCATTACTTTTCCATCTACCATAACCCTGGTGCCATCGGCCAGGGTCATTTCTTTTTCCATAGGTGTTGTTTTACCATCTTTAACCACCACCATTTTATTATCTTTCATCATAACATAATCTTTCGTCTTATGATCTGATTTTTTGGTCTCCTGGGCGTTGACAACCCCAAGAAAAGCCAGAAAAAAAATCATTAATGCAAGCTTTTTCATATAAAGTTTTTTGGTTACAGACATTTATAAGCTATATAAACATGATAAGGCTGACGTTTATTTTGCCGAACAAATAATAAACAAATTTAATAAACGAAATTGTGAGAATACCAATCAATTCAAACAATTCGGGCAGTGAGTGGCATAAATAAGTTATAAATACTTCTTGTACACTTACGGGTATTATAACAAAAAAGGCTGTTCATAGAACAACCTTTAACTTTTGTAAAGCATTTCCGTATAAAATTTGTTGCCCGACCTGGATTCGAACCAAGACACTCAGATCCAGAAACTGATGTACTACCCTTATACTATCAGGCAAGATTTCGCAAAAGTAAATATTAAAAGCATTAAAAATAAAATTTAATATGGTTAACCTTAAATCCTGACATTCAAATCATTTTATCACCTGCATCAACGGTTAAAATTAGTTTGGATAATACCTGATTCGCGCTGTACATTTAACCGGAAAACGCATGATTTCAAAGAACCGATCCGCTTAGTGTAAACACAAAAAGGTAATCCATGATTAATGAAAAGGAACTCAGAACCGGTAACTTATATGCTACTATCAGGAACCAGGAAATAATCGTTACAGGAGTAGATACCCTGAATAAATTTGTTACGATTGGTTCTTCCAATAACACCGATATTACTACTAAAAACGAAAGTTCCGTTATTTTCGAAGACCTGAATCCCGTTGAGATAACGCCAAAAACAATAGGGCAGTTGGGACTTACCGCCGATGAAACAATGAGCATTAGTATTTTTTCAGATAATAATGTCAGGTTAATGTGGAATGGAAAGTTAAACCAGGTTGTTTTGGTTGATGGAAAAGATGGAATTATAGGACAGGAAATCAAATACCTGCATCAGCTACAAAATATATATTATTTCCTTACCGGGAAAGAGCTGACTTTGTAACAGCCGACAAAATTACCTGATGATCTTCACCTCTTTCGGTGCAGCGATTTGTGACTGAATTTTCCCATTTGCCAGCTTTGTATGCTTCACTGTTACCAATCCGTAAGGAGTAGGAAAACTTCCTTCCACAAAGGAAAGGTCGCCAAGATGTGGTGTTACCTCAATGACTTTGCAGCCGGGTTCAATAACTTTTATTCCCAGTACGTGTTCGGTAAGCCAGGGTGTTGGACCGGAGGCCCATCCATGACACAGGCTATGCCTGAAACCTACATAGCAATAGGCGCCATAGTCGCCATGAATATCTTTTTCACCCTGCTTTGGCAATTCATCAATTCGTGATGCGCCGGGTATCCAGTCTACATTAAAGTCTTCCCAGAAAGTTGTTGCCCCAAGCTTCAGCATAGCGCCCCAGTAATTACGTATGGCGTCAAGCGATCCCTGGTAGTCGTCTGCTTTGGCCTTGGCCTGTAACATATAATAACCAAAGAAGGTAGAATAATTTTTAACACCGCCTGCCGATAACAGATCATTGGCTTTATCAGCCGGCATCAGTCCGGATAAAGAAAGCAACGCTACCGCCTGTTTGGAATCATTAGGATCAGGAACATATTTCTTTAACCGGGCAATTGCCGCTTCACATTCTTTAACGGTTGCAGGTTCATTAAGCGTTTTACATAGTTGCGCACCAGCTTCGAGCGTCATAATAAGCATGGCGTGTAAGCCTGCATGAATAGCACCTTTATTTTCACTGGATGGCCAGTCTAAAAAACGGGTGCCGTTATCGAGGTGTTCCCTGTTAAGTGAATCAATTTTATGACAATACTGATCCAGTAGTTTCACGAGGTAATCCTTCTGCTCCTTAAGGTAAGCCAGATCGCCGTTATGCATGTACCAGTCGCGATGGATCAATACCCACCACATGGAATAAGAAACCATTCCATTCATATACTGGGGTAATGGCGTAATATCCCGGGCAAGGTCCAGGCTTTTGGTAACAGCTTCGTTGTTACCAAAAACCGCGGCCACTGTGGAGGTTTCCGGGTGCAGGTCGCCGATCCAGACCAAGCGGTCGCGCTTGATGCCGTCCCAG
>CAXTDO010000505.1:0-5303 GCA_964242315.1 uncultured Flavihumibacter sp. | reverse complement strand
AACAGCGTTGGGAGACCAACATCCAACCTATGCCGCCAGTATAAACAATCTGGGCGAGTTGTATCAGACTTTAATGCAATACGATAAAGCACTGCCGTTATTTAAACAGTCACTAACAATTATTAAAAACGCTTACGGAGAAGCACATCCTAAATATGCATCTTACTTAAATAATATGGCCCTGATTTATGAAAGTCTGGGGGAATACGACAAAGCGCTTCTGTTATTCGAAGAAGCACATGCCATCAGGAAAAGAGTGCTGGGAAATGAACATCCTGACAATGCCAAAAGTTTAAATGGTTTAGGTCTGCTTCACATAAGTATGAATAACACTTCAGAAGGAGCAAAATTTTTAATGGAGGCCGATACCCTCATGTTGAAACATCTTGCCCGAACATACTCTTCACTGTCTGAACATGAAAAAATTGTATTGTTAAGTAAGGAATCCCATCAGTTCAATTATATTCCTTCGCTGGTATTCACTCATCATAAAACAGAGCCGGCTCTGTTAAACCAGATTTACACAAACGAGTTGGCGCTAAAAGGGATGGTATTGGAAAACCAGCAACATGTTTTTAACAGCATTCGCAAGGGAGGTGATAGTGCTTCCATACAATTATTTGAACAATGGAGTTTAAGAAAGGGTTTCATCGGCAAACAATTGCTATTGCCTTTAACAAAGCGTATTGTATACCTTGACAGTCTTCAGGATGTTACTACTCAGATGGAACAACAATTGTCGCGCAGTGCCGGCACTTTCGATAAACTCCGGCTTGGAAGTATCATCACTAATAAATACATAGCAGAAAAGTTATCAAAAAATGAGGTGGCGGTAGAATTTTTACGGTTTCAACTTTATAACAACAAGTGGACGGACAGTATTGTTTATGCAGCTTTGGTAATTCTTCCCGGTGATAGCACTACACGGTTCATTCCATTGTTTGAAGAAAAGCAGTTAAGGCATTTGTTAAAACCATCATTGCCGGTTGAAAATAAATATACCCGGTATGCAAATATTCAAAAGATGTATGGTTGGGCAGAAACGAGTTCTTCAGGCTCTGTGCATAATGGTTTATACCAACTGATCTGGAAGCCCCTTGAAAAATATCTTAAAAATATCCATACTGTTTATTTTGCACCTGCAGGTTTGTTGCATCGCATTTCTTTTCAGGCATTACGATCAAATACGGGGCATTTGCTGATAGAAAAATTTCAGCTTAAGGAAGTGCTAAGTACCAGGGCATTACCTCCTGACTCAGTGTGCCAGCCATCATCTGTAGCTTTATGGGGTGATATTGAATATAATCTTAAAACTTTTAACCATACTAGCACCGGTACTTTTTCAAGACTGCCGCAAACAGATACAAATTCTTTTTCATTTAATGCGTATGCATCGGATACCGGAGGATCACCTGGCAAGGAGTGGAACGCGTTACCCGGTACAAGACTGGAAATGGATAGCATCAAGAAATTGTTGACGGATGCCGGCATAACATTCACAACAAAAACCGGCGTCAGCGCTACAGAGGAATCTTTTAAGTCGTTAAATGGCAGGAGCCCTCAGGTGTTGCACCTGGCAACACATGGTTTTTTTCTTCCAATTGCCGAAAATAAAGAGAATGTAAATTCGGGTTCCCGCGCTTTTACCAGGCAACAGAATCCTATGTTTAGAAGCGGGCTGGTATTGGCCGGCGCAAACTATATCTGGAAAGGAAGTGCTGCCTTAGCGGGCAGTGAAGACGGCATCTTAACAGCATACGAAATAGCACAGATGGACCTCAGCAACACAGACCTGGTAATATTGAGTTCCTGCGAAACAGCACTCGGCGATCTTGAGGGCAATGAAGGCGTAATCGGTTTACAACGTGCCTTCAAAATGGCAGGAGTAAAACAAATGATCATTAGCTTATGGCAGGTGCCGGACAGACAAACTACAGAGTTAATGACGTTGTTTTACAGAAACTGGCTCAATGGTCAATCTACCAGAGAAGCATTAAGATCTGCGCAGCAGAAAATGAGTAAAAAATATCCCCCTTACTTCTGGGCAGCATTTGTTGTGCTGGAATAGCGCCTCACCATGACCACCATCTATAAGGTCTTCGAGACGAGCTAGACCTATAAGGTTTTAAAAACCTTATAGATCTAAACGCAGCGTCTTAGAATCTGTAGGACGATGTCAACATTAAAAGCCCTTATTATATCAACGACACCGAGTTTACACCTGTAAGGTTTTAAAAACCTTATAGGTGAGACGGCGACCGTGACGGTGAAAAAAAATTAAAATAATTTGATTAGAAATGAAAAGGTAAGTCTATTAATAATTATAAGAAGCAAAAATCACCGGCCTGGAAGTTACAGAGGAATTAGAGACACCACTACTACTGCATATGCAAAAAAGATCCGGAAGCGCATAAAGTGGCTTGCATTTAATGCTTCAAACGGTTCGTTGCAATCTCCTGAAATCAGGATGCCTTAACTACGCTTTATTGATTATTTACCGATCATTTTTGATGAGAACCATCCGGAATCATTCAGCTATAATATCAATTAAAAATCAAGTACACATATCAAAAAAACAATTAAAATTTTAACCATTTAAATCAAACAGTCATGAAAGAAATCACATTGTCAGACAGCATCCAGATCGTGGATCCGAAATTACGCGCAATTGCACAGCGTATAACAAAAAAAGTAGAATTGGCAATCGAAAAGGCAGGTGCCAACCAGCAGGATCCGAAGAAATATCCTCTTGCGGCAGATCCCAAATCGTTTGAACAAATTATTGTCTCCCGCTTCAAAAAACTTTCACCGGAGAAAAAGAAGATTGCCATTGCCAAGATTATGAGCCGCATAAATGCCTCTAAAGCTTCACGTGATGCTCATTACGGAGATCTGGCTAAAATAGATCTTACAAAAGCAGATTCCATAGAGGCACAGTCAAAAGCGCTTCCAACTCCGGAGGACGTGAAAATTTCTACGGAATATTTGAAAAAGCTTACAAATATCCATGGCGACGTTATATTGCCTGTGCAATCGGTGATTGAAGAAGCATCAAAAACCAATGGCTTAATGCTACAGGCAACTACCGACAATTTAGAATTTCGTATTCAAAGTGTCAGATGCAATGACAGAACCAGCGATGGCTTTTTAGGCACTGAGGCTACTGATGAGATCAGGTTAGGTGGCATAACAGTTGACGAAAACGGAGATACTAAAACAGTAAGCGATTTCTCAGTTCAAACATTTTCCTATGATGGTCAACAAAAAACATATACCACGCCATTGCGATTCACTAATTTTAATCTTAACGAAGGGACGTTTCCAAAAACCTACATCGTTCTGCTTGCGCTCGCCGAAGCGGACATGGGTGACTTCAGTAAATTTATTAGTGATTTGTGGAGCTCGGTAAAAGTAGAAGTTACTGCTGCTGTAACCGGTGCCATTTCGCCGATATTAGGCCCAATTCTTGCTTCCTCAGTAGCGTTTGTATTATCATCTGTAGTAAACTTGATCATACGCATCAACGGTGATGAAGTTTTTGTACCGGCTACATTGTCTTGTACTATTAACTCCTTTGGTGGTACCTGGGATGGTAGAACAGATAGCCCTGAACATGTAGCTAGTTTTACAGGATTTGGCGGCTCATACGGAATTACCTATGATTGGCGGAAGTATGCCTGAGTTCGTTAAAGTATTTTTAACGTAAGGCAAAAAACGTCTTACTCGTGGCGATAACCTTTTAGAAACAAGCTTACATCACATTAAATTAAAATGGGCTGTCGATACCTGGCAGCCCATTTAAAATGTTAGCGTTTAAATATTTACGTTATTGTTTCACAAATGCTTTGGTAGTATTCAGGTCTTTAGACTGTATGCTAATTAAATAAGTACCTCTTGCCAAACCTTCAGCCGAAAGCCCAATCACATTATTACCCTTAGCGGCTATGTACTCTTTTTTTAATAATAACCGTCCGTTTACATCTCTTAGTTGCAGTAAAAGTTTTTGAGCTGAGGGTAGCTGTACACTTGCCTGCACATTATGCAGCACCGGGTTATTGATAATATTAAATCCTGCGGCGTCATCCCCAAAGATTACTTTTTTCACCTGCGAGTAGGTGATGGCACCATCCATGTCCATCTCTTTCAAACGGTAATAGTTGTCGCCCTGCACCGGAGCTATATCAGTAAAAGAATAATGTGTAGTGAAAGAAACATTTCCTGATGCTGCTACTGTTCCGATGCTAGTGTACTGTATACCGTTAGCCGAACGCTCGATGATAAATAACCGGCTGTTTTGTTCCTGTGCAGTGCTCCATTGAAGCAGCACGGAGTTGTTTTGTTTTTGAACGGTAAAGCCGCTCAACTGAACCGGAAGGGAAGACATTGGTGCAAATTTTAAAAGGTCGTTCAAATACCTTATGCCCCCTGCAGGGTAACCAAATCCTCCATATATCCACAGGTTGCCTGAACCATCGGTCCAGCCGGCAGTTCCGGTTCTTGCACCGGGTTTATTTACATTGCTGGCAATGCCCTGGGTTCCGGCCACGCCCGACTGATTAATGATATTGTCGCCGCTTAACCATGTCCATGAATCAGATGAAATAGAATACTTCCACACGTCGTTAAAATATCTTATGGCGGATGTGTAGTTTGATCCCGGCTGTGTGGTATCCACGTTTCCACCGAAAAATAACAGGTTTCCTGCAGCGTCTTTCCAGCTTACTGCGCCATTTCTTGCCCCGGGCTTGTTATTTGATGCAGCAATGCCTTGTGTACCATAAATACCTGGCTGGCCGTACGTATTATCGCCGCTTATCCAGGTCCAGAAGCCTGTTGCAGGCGAGTACTTCCACAAGTCGTTTAGCGATTTTGTTACATGAAAGTAAGCCGCAGTGCCGCCGAACATCCAAAAGTCTCCGGAAGCATCGGTCCAGCTTAAAGAACCATACCTGCCGCCTGGCGTGTTCGAACCGGCAGCCACACCTTTCTGGCCGTACCTGGGTAGATAAGTGGAGGCATAGTCAGGCCGGGAAATGGTATTATCACCTCCTACCCATGTCCACCAGCCCGTTGAGATTGAATATTTCCATAAATCGTTATAGTATCCCCAGGGGCCGTTTCCACCGAAAAGCCATAAGTTACCCATATTATCCGTCCAGCTTGTAGCAGACGATCTTATGCCGGGTTTGTTGGTACTCGCAGCAACACCCCGGGTTCCATAATCACCTGAAGTGTAGCTGGTGCTGTCTCCACTCATCCAGGTCCACAGGCCGGTTAAGGGTGAGTACTTCCACAGATCGCCG
>CAXTDO010000504.1:0-5323 GCA_964242315.1 uncultured Flavihumibacter sp. | reverse complement strand
GTACAGGCGTACCCGGTGTAACCGTAAGCGCCAGAAGCATAAAAGCGGTAACTACCTCCAGTGACGGGGCGTTTACGATAAGTGTTCCAACGGCTGTTACTACGCTTATATTTACTTCCATTGGCTTTCAACGGCAGGAGGTGGCCATCACCGATAATATGAATGTCACCCTCCAAAATAATACTTCTAATTTGAATGAAGTGGTGGTAGTTGGCTACGGCACGGTAAGAAAAAAAGACCTGACGGGCTCCGTGGCTACCATTACCTCCAAAGATTTTCAGAAAGGGCAAATTTCAACTCCCGAGCAGTTGATTGCCGGCAAAGTGCCAGGCGTTTCCATCATTTCCAATGGCGGGCAACCGGGTGCCGGAAGCACCATCCGCATTCGCGGCGGATCATCGTTAAGTGCAAGTAACGATCCGCTGATAGTTATTGATGGTGTTCCACTGGATAACGACAATATTCCAGGCGCCAGCAACCCGTTGAGCTTTATAAACCCAAATGATATTGAATCTTTCACTATTTTGAAGGACGCCTCTGCAGCAGCAATTTATGGAACCAGGGCGTCTAATGGCGTAATACTGATCACTACAAGAAAAGGCAGGAGCGGCGGCCTGAAAGTAAATTTCAGTTCAGTTAATTCTGTCTCTGTAATCGCTAAAAAAGTGGCGGTTCTTGATGCCAACCAGTTTCGGTCTGTAGTAAATGCCAACGGCTCTGCAGCGCAAATATCACTACTTGGAAAATCCAATACCGACTGGCAGGATCAGATCTATCAGAGCGCTTTTTCCACAGACAATAATATCAGCATCACCGGTGGTTTTAAAAAACTGCCCTATCGCATTTCCATAGGTTACCAAAACCAGGATGGTATCCTCAAAACAGACAACCTGCAAAAGAATTCTTTCGCCCTTGCATTGAACCCCGTGTTGTTCGACAATCATCTGAAAATAGATATCAACCTGAAAGGCGCCCTGCAAAAGGTTCGTTTTGCTAACAAGGGAGCTATCGGGGGCGCTGTCAGCTTTGACCCTACTCAACCCGTGTACGGCAACAGCAAAAGATTCAACAGCTATTTTGAATGGACAGATCCTTCAGGAGGGCTGACTAACCTTGCCGGGAAAAATCCTTTAGGGCAATTAATCGACCGCATAGATAAAGGCAATCCGCAAAGAAGTATCGGCAACATTCAGTTTGATTATAAGTTCCATTTTTTCCCTGACCTGCATGCAAACCTAAACCTTGGTTACGACGTATCTAAAGGACAGGGAACCGTATTCGTGAGCGATAGCGCTGCGCAGGATTATACCAGGGCAGGCAGAAATACCGAATACAAACAAACAAAACAAAATGAGTTGCTGGAATTTTATCTGAACTACGCAAAGGATATCAAATCAATTAAAAGCAGGGTAGATATCGTAGCCGGCTACTCTTATAACGACTACCTGACCACCGTATATAACTATGCCGATTATAATGCTCATAAAGTGAAACTGCCCGGTTCAGACCCGGTGTTTCCGTTTGATAAGCCGGAGCACTCTTTAATTTCATTTTTTGGACGAGGAAATTATGTGCTGGATGAAAAATATCTATTGACTGCCACTCTACGCCGCGACGGATCTTCCAGGTTTGGACCTGAAAACAGATGGGGATTATTTCCTTCTGTAGCACTGGCATGGAAAATCAAGAGTGAATCTTTCCTGAAAAACAGTAATGCCGTTTCAGACTTGAAACTTCGTTTAGGCTATGGGGTTACAGGCCAGCAGGAAGGTATCGGCAACTACGATTACCTGTCTTACTACTCGTTAAGTTTTCCAAACGCAACTTACCAGTTTGGAAACAGCTACTATCAAATGTACCGTCCCAGTGGTTTTTATGCCGGTAGAAAATGGGAACAAACAGCCACCTCCAATATCGGACTGGATTACGGTTTCCTGAATGGCAGGATAACGGGTACCGTGGATGTGTATTACCGCAACACCACCGATCTGTTAAACCAGATACCGCAGCCGGCCGGTGCGAACTTTTCTGCCTATATCGTTGCCAATGTAGGCAGCATGAACAATAAAGGAGTAGAACTCAGCATCAATGCACAGCCGGTTAGGAGTAAAGATGTAACATGGGACCTTGGTTTCAATATTACCTATAATAAAAATACCATTACCAAATTAACGGTACTGCCAAATGATACCAGCTATCGAGGCTTCCCGAGCGGAACCATAGCAGGCGGCATAGGCGGACAGTTCGCCTTTTTAAATGCTGTGGGAACCAGCAAGAACGTTTTTTATTTATACCGGCAGGTGTATGATAAGTCGGGAAAACCTATTGAAGGTGTGTTCTCAGATAACAACGGCGATGGCATCATTAATGAGAAAGACCTGTATAAAGGCAAAGGCGCCGATCCTAAAGTGTTCCTGGGCTTTACCACGAATGTTACTTACAGGAAGTGGAATGCAGGCCTGGTAATGCGGGCTAACGTTGGCAACTACGTTTATAATAACATTAATAGCCAGGGAGGAGTGTTGAGCACGATTACCGGCAATTCTGGGTTATACAACGCGTCCGCCAATTACCTCACCACCTTATTTAAAGGCGGCAATGGTCAACAGATACTAAGCGATTATTATATCGAGAATGCCTCTTTCTTACGCATGGATAACCTGAATTTCGGTTATAACATAGGAAAAGTGATGCACGATAAAGCCACGCTTTCTACGAATGTTACTGTACAGAACGTATTTGTGGTTACAAAATACACGGGACTCGATCCCGAGATCAGCAGCGGCATTGATAACAATTTTTATCCAAGGCCGCGTGTATATGCATTGGGATTGAACCTTAATTTTTAATTTAAACACCAGCAACGAGACCATATGAAAAAAAATTATTTTAAAATTATCATGGCCGCAGGAGCGCTGGTAGCAACAATTGCTTCCTGTACCAAAAAGCTGGACCTTGTTCCAACCAATGATATTACTGCCCAGGCCGCTTTGACAACTCCTGCAGGTTACAAACAATCGCTTGCTAAAGTATATGGCGCGTTCGCTCTAACAGGTAACAAAGGTGGAACAGGCAGTCCCGATGTTGATCCGGCTATCATTAAAGACGAAGGTAACTCCGACTTCCTGCGCATGTTCTGGAACTTACAGGAACTGACCACCGATGAGGGCGCATGGACCTGGCAAAATGACGCAGGCATTCAGGGTATGCATGAGATGACATGGTCTTCCAGCAATCCCATCATTAACGGATTGTACTACCGTGCTTTTTTCCAGATCACACTATGTAATGAATTTATCAGGCAGGCTTCCGATGATAATCTAAGCAGCAGGGGCATCAGCGGCGCCCGTGCAGACAGTATCCGGCACTACAGGGCAGAGGCCCGGTTTTTAAGGGCCTTTCAATACTGGGTACTAATGGACGTGTATGCCAACCCGCCTTTCGTTACAGAGAATGATGCTATCGGAAGCATTGTGCCAAAACAAATACAACGTAAAGACCTGTTCACGTATGTTGAAGGCGAATTAAAAGCAATTGAAGCCGATCTCGTTACTCCAAAAGCAAATGAATATGGCCGGGCAGATCAGGCTGCCGCATGGGCCCTACTGGCCAGAATGTATTTGAACGCCCAGGTGTATACCGGCACTGCAAAGTATGCCGAGGCTATTACCTACTGCAACAAAATCATCACGGCGGGATATACCTTACATCCTGACTATACGCAGTTGACGATTGCAGATAATAATTTAAATACGGACGAAAATATTTTCACTGTTAATTACGATGGAACTTACACGCAAAGTTACGGTGGCACTACATTTTTAATCCATGGCCCTGCCAATGTTCCGGCAAAAATTTCCGGCTCTAACGGCGATTGGGGTGGTTTACGGATCACGCAGAATTTTATCAATCTTTTTTCAGATTACACCGGCACCACCGATCATCGTGCCCTGTTCTACACTACCGGCCAAAGCCTTATTATGAACGATCTGTATACGCGTACCGATGGTTTTTCCAGTTTCAAATTCAGGAACGTTACCAGGTCTGGTGAGCCTGCACCTCATGCAGACATGGCAAAAGACTTTTCTGATATTGATTTTCCTTTATTTCGCCTGGGAGAGATTTACCTGATATACGCAGAAGCCGTAACACGTGGTGGTTCCGGCGGTGATGCCGCAACGGCACTGACTTACATTAATAGATTGCGTACCAGGGCCTATGGCAATGCAACCGGAAATATCACCGCTGCCCAGTTAACAACAGATTTTATTTTGGATGAGAGAGGACGGGAATTGTATTACGAGGCTTTCCGTCGCACCGACCTTATACGTTATGGAAAATTCACTACCAATGCTTATTTATGGGCATGGAAGGGAGGTGTTAAGACCGGTACTGCCGTTGCCGACAAGTATAATATTTTTCCGCTGCCCACCACCGATTTATCTTCTAACCCTAATCTTGTACAAAACGCCGGCTATTAATGCAGGTGGGTTACTTAACAATTTAAAATAGCTGTATGAAAATATTTATAAAACCGCTTTTACCGATACTGCTGCTGGTTACACTGTTAAACGCATGCAAGAAAGATGAGCAACAGGCCGTATTAAACCAGGGCAGCAGTGCGCCGGTGCTTTCGGCATCAAGCGCTACTTTAGTTTTAGACAGCGCCAATGCAACTAATAAAACTGCCATCACTTTTACTGCGCTGCCTGTAAACTTTGATGCGAAAGTGGCGGTTACTTATACGTTTCAAATTGACTCTATCAACGGAAATTTTGCAAGGCCGGTAAACACTATCCTGGGCACTGATCTCAAAAAATCATATACCGTTGCAGAATTCAACGCGCTGGTTTTATCTTTCAGGTTAGCACCGGCAGTTGCAGGAAAAGTACATGCGAGGGTAAAGGCAGACGTAAATCAAAGCACTGGTGTTGCTACAAACGTTCCAACTGTTTACTCCAATACGATGGATATAATGGTAACGCCTTATTCAACCAAACCGATACCTAAATATGCTGTGCCAGACAGTTTGTATATCGTTGGTGATGCCACGCCGGGTGGATGGGCTAATCCGGTACCTGTTCCGGCGCAGCAGTTTACCAGGATAGATGATAATACGTTCGGCATCGTTCTTCCGTTAACTGCCGGTAAGGCATACCTGCTATTACCAAAAAATGGCGACTGGAGCCACAAGTACGCAGTGCCGGGAACACCAGATGCTATGAGTGGTTCTTTTGTGCCGGATGCAAACAATAACATTCCTGCACCAGCTACAAGTGGCATCTATACCATCATTGTTGATTTTGTAAAGGCTACGTATACC
>CAXTDO010000503.1:0-5324 GCA_964242315.1 uncultured Flavihumibacter sp. | reverse complement strand
CCATAAAACAATTTACGATGAGTACAACTAATTATCCTTCCGCCTCCTCACCAAGTGAACCGCCTAAAAAAGATTACCGGGGCTTGATCATAGGTTTACTGGTTGTTGGTTTGTTGGGCACCTGGGGTTACCTGCTCTACAATAATAGCAAGCAAGAGTCGGTAATCCAGACAGATAAGCAACAAATAGCAAAAGTATCCGACGAAAAGAGTGATTTGCAGAGAAATTTTGACGCCACGCTTGTTCGCCTTGATTCTATCAGTGGCACGAATAATGAATTACAGGGAAAATTATCCGCACGTACCAGTGAAATATCAAAACTGAAGAACGAAATACGCGGTATTCTAAATAAAAAGAACGCCACAGCAGCAGAACTTGCAAGAGCTCAGACTTTGATTAATGAGCTAAACGTTAAACTAAATAACCTGGAAGAAGAAGTTGCTAAACTTACTCAGGAAAACCAAACCCTTAGCACTGAAAAAGTAGCGCTGACTCACGAAAAAGAACAGTTGACTACAGATTTGCAAACTACCTCTACAGCCAAACAGGAACTGGAAAAAAAGGTAGACGTTGCCTCTACTCTTAACGCATCAAATATTTCCATTACGCCAATCAACGAAAAAAAGAACGGTAAAGAAGTTGCTACATCAACAGCTAAAAGAGTTGATAAACTGGTAATTTCTTTTGATGTTGACAATCGCATTGCACAGTCAGGCCAAACAGATGTATTTGTTTGTATTACATCGCCTGATGGAAAAGCAGTATCAGTTCCTGCGCTGGGTTCCGGAACGTTTACAACACGCGATGAAGGTGATAAAGTTTTTACTTCCAAAGTATCAGTAGATATTGAAGCAGGCAAGCGTAAAGCTGTATCTTTTCCATGGAAACAAAACAGCGATTTCCAAAGAGGAAACTATAAAATTGAAATTTATCATAATGGATTCAAAATCGGAGAAGGTGTAAAAGAACTAAAGAAAGGCGGGCTGTTTAGTTAATTATTAATGATTAATTGGTAGAAGCCGTCATTTACATTTTATTTTTAGAAGTGTTCGAACAATGTTCGAACGCTTTTCTTTTTTAGCTAAGGCTAAATTTATACAGTTGCAATAAACTCACTCTGTAGTCTACCTCTATCCGTTAATAATTAATCATTAAAGAAGCGCTCTAAGAGACGCCCTTCCTATGTGTACCATCTTCGCTGTTCCGGGTTTTCTGCCTTCGTATTGAACGGTTACTTCCAGGTTGTTCGACAATCGTTTTGTTACGTCTATATTCCACAAATAGTTTTTTCCGGGTGATAGTCCATCCAGCATTATATAACTAACAGTGCTGTTACTGTTAACAATTTGATTCTTTTTATTGGTGAAGTTGATAGTACTGTAGGTAAACCTGGCAAGTATTGAACTGCTCTGAAGAATATTATATTTGATCTCCGAGTTTAAAGCATGAGACTGATACACTTCCAGGTCGTTCTGCTGGTTTTCCTTATCAGTAAATTTGTACCCTGTAATCAGTCTGAAGTTGGTTCCTTTTGTAAAGCTTATTCTTGGTTCCAATGAATAAATATTCAGGTAATAGTTCCGGTTGTCGAATTTTGTATTTGATGTCGCTAACGAATTTA
This sequence comes from uncultured Flavihumibacter sp., assembly GCA_964242315.1. GTDB lineage: Bacteria > Bacteroidota > Bacteroidia > Chitinophagales > Chitinophagaceae > JADCRZ01. Next base: position 3,703 of record CAXTDO010000503.1, on the reverse strand, counting down.
CTCCTCTCCTTAAATCAATATCGGCCGACAACGATTTCATCAGACTCAGCCTCCCTTTTAATGACCATTCTTCAAACCTACGGCTTTCGTAACCATAGGTTAATAAAGCCTTCCCATGATTACGTGAGTTATTAAAATCAATACCCCACCTGGTGCTGAATCTATTGAATGAGAATGAATTTATAAAGATAGAGTTCAAAGAGATCAGCGCTGTATCGTTTAGCGAATTTCTAAAAGGATTTAACTGAATAATGCCCTGGGCTATTTCTTTCTTAAATAATTGCAGAGACGATTGTAGGTTCATCTTAGCCAACAGTTTTTTGATACCAGACGATTTGTATATATCAATCACTGTTCTTGGATTCAGGCTCAAGCTATAGTTAAAAGTATTGTAATTGGCTTTTATAAATTCATTGGTCGGTGTGTAAATCCTTATATATTTGGCCTGATCCTGGAACTGTGCTAACTCAAATTCATTAAGGCTTTGCCGGCCATCATTATCATAGTCTATCCATATATACTGGCCCTGGCCGGCAGGCACTTCCAGAAATGTAAAATCTTTTTTCTGTTCCTGTCCGGCACCTACTTCATATAAAATATTCCCTCTTAATAATCCTTTCCATTCATTGACCTGGTATTCGGCCCGGGCTAACAAGCTTTTATCCGCAGTTTGTGTACTTATATTTTTTTGCAACAAGGTAAGGTCTCTGTAAGTAACATTCAGGCGGAACTGATGATGGTCGTTTTTTAGCAACTCTGTTGTAAGATTGATATTCTGACTCCTGTCTGCCTTAACAAGATCTTTGCCCAGCGGGTATTTATTGCTCCTCGTAAACCAGGTTATCCCCCATTTGTTTAATTTTTTTTCAGGCGACTTAACATACAACTGCAAGGTTTGAAAATCAAAACTGTTAAGGGAAACGCTGTCTGTAAATTTATTATGTGTTTCATTATGTTCCGTTATAAAAGACGATCCTATGACGTAATTTCGAAGCTTTGGAAATTCTCTTGAAACATCTATTGTGGGGCGAAAAAAGTATCCTTTTTCTGTGCTGCTGTTAAGATTCGAAAGGTTAACCTGGTTGTTTAACCGCCAGCCTTTTATTTGTTGTATCTGAGTAATACTATTTCTGAATCCTTTAAAATCAGTTCCGCGCAGGTAGCTTACAAACTGATATTTTACAACATTGTTGCCTGCATCCGACAATTCAATAGCGGCATTGTAGATCGGTTCATTCCCGGGTAAGACAATAATAGGAAGGCCCCAGTCTCTTGTGAATTCTACGTTACGCAATCTTTCCAACGGCTTAAAGCGCGCATTTACAAATTCATACCCCGCTTCAGTTTGCAACTGCAGTTTCTTTGCCGGTGCACCTACCTGGTGCACATTCTTCAATAAAATTTTAACCGCGTTACCTTTGTCATTGTCTTTATCTTTTTGTGAGAAGGTATTTATATTGTAATCGCTGTGACCAAACTCCGCACTAACGGAAGTGTGCTTGTTGAAATTATAATCTACACCAACGCTTACCACCTGTTGTTTTTTAGGGGTAACAAGGTAAGTAGCGGCAGAAAACCTTCCCTGCTTTACGCCATTAACAGGTGCTACCCACTGATACACTTTACCATTTGCGGCACTCAGGTCAGGAATGTAATCACCATATCCTTGTCCAACTTCAAGGAACGATACATTGTATACCGCACTGTCGGGATTAATAGAATAGATGAATATAGTATCTCTGGAAGCGGCTCCGTTATAAAGAGTATCCACTTTTTTGTATAAAATCTTACCAACAGAAAAAGTGTCTCGTGTTGCAACGGGATAAAATGCTTTGTTGACGCTGTCTCCCAGATTATTAAGAAACAATTTCTGAGCAGGATCCAATGTTTGGTTGATGGGAGAATTACGTGCGTCACCGTTGTTAAAGATGCTGAAACGTATCTTTAATTTGTCCTTCAGCTTCATCTCATCGGTAAAATATAAATTGGTGTTCAGGTAATTTCTATCAGCGTATTCAAATTCAACCTGGATACGGCTGTCTTTAGTGATCATTCGTTTAGGGGTGAACGTTATTTGCGCGGTATTGTAGTTAATCACATAATCCTGGTCTTCGCCTCGTTGCAGCGTTTGTCCGTCGATAAAAACCCTTTCGGTATTGGCCAGCACTACAAAAAACAGTTCATTGTTAGCGCCTGTTAAACGGTATGGTCCCTGGTTGCCTTCCAGGCCCTGAAATATATTGCGGGTAAATTTTCCCTTGGCGATAGAGCCGCTTACACGCGCTGAATTATTGATACCCGGGGCAACATGAGAAGTAGTTTCGAATGCTGCACCCTGCAATCGCTTGTAAAAGTTAAGGAAATAGCTGCTGTTCTGGCGTATGTCAATATCACCGAGACTCAGCTTCCAGTCGCGCTTTTTGAACTGAAGGAAGATGCGGTCGAATTCGTTGAGTTGCTGGGTAGTGCCATCCGGTTGAATGGGAATGTTATTGTCGGTGATTGCTGCAGCTATTTCGATGCTGTCTGCCAAAAAGCCATTTATCTGAAGGTTAAGATTAGAAGTTACTACCGCATCCTGGCTGTTACCGAAGGAGATGCCACGGCCAAAGCTTCCGTTATAATTGATGTTGCCAAAGTTAAAAAAGCGGTCATCCTGCTGGCCCGTGCGCGTTTTGTATATCGAAGGGCCTAGCATGAAGTTATTACTGACGCTGTCAAAATTCAGTCTTTTGGTAACAGCATTTAATTTTATGAAGAATACCCTGTAGCTTATCCAGATACTATCAAAAGGCAGTTGACCGTTCCAGGAAAGCCTGGCATTGACGTAATCAACAGTGTATGCTGTTGGAGGAACACCGGTTATGGTAACGCTGTTAGGAAGGATACTAAGCGTATCAAGCTCTACTGTTTTCGTATGCGTTGAAATCAGCTTCTTTCGGAGGTTAGACAGGTTTTTGTCTTTTGCAGGTTGCTGGGCCCAGGAGTAGGTGGATAATATGCATAGGATGTATAAGGCAGCCAGCTTCAAATGGAAAGTTTAAACTTCAAAGTTAGTGACTTTGATTGTTCGTTTTTTTTATAACCACATAGAAGCCGAGAGTTTAGACCTATAAGGTTTTAAAAACCATATAGGTCTGCCCTCGGCTTTTCCTCTGTAGTTAAAAAAAGTAACGGCCTGAATTAAGAATACATATCTTCCCTCATCTGCTTCACCCTGTCATCAGCAAGATACTCATCAAAAGTCATCAGGCGGTCAATGATACCTTTTGGTGTAAGTTCGATGATCCTGTTAGCAACAGTCTGCATAAAAGTATGGTCATGAGAAGTGAGCAATACGACGCCCTTAAAATTGACCATGCTTTCATTAAAAGCCTGGATACTTTCCAAATCAAGGTGGTTGGTGGGTTCGTCGAGAATTACAAGATTAGGATTTTGTAACATCATGCGGCTGATCATACACCTAACTTTTTCTCCACCGCTTAATACACCTACTTTTTTAAATGTTTCATCACCGCTAAATAACATCTTACCCAGGAAACCGCGAAGAAAAGGCTCATCTACATCGGTAACTGTAGGTGGAACGTATTGCCGCAGCCAGTCCATCAGGTTGATGGAAGGTTCCAGGAAGAATTGGGTGTTATCGTTGGGCAGGTATGCTTTTGTAATGGTGGTACCCCATTCATACTTGCCGCCGTCAGCC
>CAXTDO010000502.1:0-5342 GCA_964242315.1 uncultured Flavihumibacter sp. | reverse complement strand
CAAACGCGAGTCCTTGGAGTCCCGGGTTCAGCAGGTTCAGCAAAGTTGGATAAGCATTATCAGGTTTAACTACACCGACTTCTTTCATTTCGCTGTGAAACATTCCCTCTTTATACAATAGAAACGCTGTGATTCCCGGCAGCACTGCAATTACAGGTACCAGCAATTTTAGAAACGCTGCGAACAATATCCCGTTCCTGGCAGTTTTCAGATTGGCACCCAGTGCCCGTTGAATAATATATTGATTACATCCCCAGTAGTTAAGGTTGTTGATCCACATTCCTCCTACCAGTACCGATAGCCCCGGCAGGTCTGTATAATAAGGATTTGTTTTATCAAATATCATATGGAAGTGATCAGGCGCTTTTTCCCTTATCAAAGAAAGTCCTTTCCAGATATTTTCTCCATAACCGTAATGCTCCGACACTTTGTTAAGTGCGAGGTAGGTTGTTACCAATCCGCCCAGTATCAAAACAAATACCTGGAACACATCAGTATAGCCTATCACTTTCATACCACCAAGCGTTACTACTATCGCAAAAACTGCCAGTCCGGCAACAGACCATCCGAAATTAATCTCCGAAACAGAGGCAATAGCCAACGCTCCGAGATATAGTATGGATGTAAGGTTTACAAAAACATAGGTAAGCAACCAGAACACCGCCATCACAGTGCTTACTGTCGAATTATAACGCTGTGATAAAAACTGCGGCATAGTATAAATTTTGTTTTTCAGGTATACCGGTATAAAGAAAACGGCCACTATTATTAATGTTGCCGCCGCCATCCACTCGTACGTGGATATAGCCAACCCTAAGGCAAAGCCTGAACCGGACATGCCAATAAAATGTTCCGCTGAAATATTGGATGCAATTAAAGAAGCGCCAATTGCCCACCAGGTCAACGATCCTTCTGCAAGAAAAAAATCACGGGAATCAACACTTGCAGATTTCTTTTTATGATAGATATAATAACCGTAAGAAGATACAAGCACAAAATAGATAAAGAACACGATATAATCGGCAGGGTGAAGGTGATGATGCATTGGCAAGTGATTAATCCGTTAAGATAAATAACCGGGGAGAATTTATGAGAATTATTTTAGGTGTCTGTCTGAACCGTTGATGAAGGAATGATTTAAATGATTCTTATAATAATAAATAGCAACACGTCGTTTATATATAAACAAGTAAAGATAGAAGATCATAACAATCATTTAAATCATTCCTTCATCAACGGTTCAGACTAACACACTTTCACCACCTGCATGTTCAACAACTCACCCAATTTCCTGATCTTATCACTTATGTGCCCAAGTCCTACGGCGCAATGATGTGCGGGACCATGAGCGTTCCAATCGTTTACGAACTGCCTTGCGCCGATGGAAAAACGATAGCGGCTGTTGGTATTGCCAATCTGTAATATAGGACCCTCAACAGAGGCTCCCTCCGCTACCAGCAGCATCAGCCTGCCATCCCTTTGCTGAACCACTGAAAGCAATGTTACCGGACCATTTTTTACCGACATTTCCACAGATAACCCATTACCTGTTTTTCCGTGATACACTGTTAATGGCCTCACCCTGGTTTTTCCTTCACTGATACCAATATGCCCCGGACCATCATGCCCCATCAATACGATATCATCGTTATAATCCATTGCATAATATTCGGTGAAAGATCCACCTGCACCAAAGCTGTCCATGATCTTCATAGCCTGCGCATTCTTTATTTCATATTCTCCCGCCACCGGAATGCCTCTTGCCGTTAACAGTGAGTTACCCAGGATAATCGAATCAATGGTTTCTTCGTTACTGACGTTACCGGTGCCTTTGTAATAATAAGCGATGGAGCCTAACTGGTAGTTTGTTACCAGTTGGTCCAGTGCCAGCGAAGTAACGGCTGCCTTCTCCAGTTCTATTTGAGGACAATCCGGTTGTATATCAAATACCTCATTAAAATATTCGAGCCGGTGTTGAATGGCTTCACTGGTAACCTGCTTGCGTAAGAGGGCCAGCTCTTCTATCTCCAGCAATTCTATATGTCCGCCAAAATGCGCATATTGTTGTGTCAGATCAGAATAGATGTCGAGCATGCCACTGTAGTAGTGCCCTATGCATCCCAACCGGTTATGAGCCATGATATTTGCAACCCTTGCTGCTTCTACCCATTCAGCAACTTCCCGCCAGCAAACGGGATCATCATGCAGCATCCCGGTAACCTGGTGAAATTTTATTCCTGTACGTACGAACACATTTGCTATTTCGGGTACGGAACACGCAGAACAATGCGCCAGCCATTCACCGGTCATCTTCTGCCGGTCGTTCATTGCGTTGAATGAAGTATAGTCGATCGCCGCCTCCGGCGACAGGTTTAATATGATCACGGGCACTTTTGCCCGTTGCACAACAGGCAATACGGTTGAAGACAATGCATAGGTAGTAACATGTAAAAATATAAGGTCAACATCCTGCTGTCTGAAGTGATGGCCTGCCTCAAAAGCCTTGTCAGCCGTATCGATTAGTCCGGCATTGATGATTTCCGGATGAACTGCTGCAAGCTTTTGTTGCACAATAGAAAGGTATCCTTCCAGCCTGCTTTTCAATCCTTCAAACTGACCCCAGTAAGCTTCCAGGCCAATTCCAAAAAGTCCGATTTTTAAAGAATGCATCTGAGTTATTTTGATGGAGACAAAACTCAGTAAAATAAATGAACAAGCAGGAATGATTCCGAATATTACGGTTAAAACCATAATACCAGGCTATTCAGTTTTGCTGGCTTTAAAAATGCGACAATAAGATAACGCTTGTTTCAGCAACCCCGAAGGAGTGTAATGTCATTTAGGTAGGGACTGATGAACGCGTACCGGTTCCCCTCCTTTTCAAGGAGGAGACGATCAATTAAGATGCGAAGCACTTAATTGATCGGGGGTGGTTGATGGCTGCAATTGGTTAGTAACCTGCATATAAGGCAGCACTCATTTCAACCAGGTAATTAATCACAATCATCAACCACCCCGGATGAAAAACGTGCTTCGCATCGTTTTTCATCGTCCCCTCCTTGAAAAGGAGGGGAACCTGGAACCCAATGTCAAAATTCTTAAATGATCTTGCCCGAAGGGGTGTAATGATTATAGCAACTTTTTAATAAGCTACGATAATCTATTAGCCCGGTTCGAAAATTTTAAATAATTTTCATGATGCAAACGGCACTCAGGGCATTAAGCAAGATTTTGGAGGGAAGACTATATTTCCAGGATACCGGCGTTGATAATGCACTCCGGATGGTATATGCTACAGATGCTTCCATGTACAGGGAAAAACCGCTGGCTGTAGCATTGCCCCAAACAACGGCAGACATCAAATTGCTGATAAATTTTGCACTTGAAAATAACGTTACGCTGATACCCCGCGCAGCCGGCACTTCACTGGCCGGACAGGTAGTGGGAAGCGGCATAGTAGTAGACATCTCAAAACACTTCACAAATATACTGGAACTGAACGCTGAAGAAAAATGGGTGAGAGTGCAACCAGGCGTTATCCGCGACGACCTGAACAAATACCTCTATCCATACGGACTTATGTTTGGCCCGGAAACCTCCACTGCCAACAGGGCCATGCTCGGTGGAATGGTAGGAAATAATTCCTGTGGCTTGCACAGCATCCGGTGGGGAAGTACCCGTAACCATTTAATAGAAGCCAAAGTTATTTTGAGTGATGGAACAGAGGCTACTTTTAAAAGCGTAACGCCCAAAGAAATAAAAGCTAAAGTTACCTCTGCAGATTCGCTGGAGGCAAATATTTACCGTTCTGTTTTTGAACTGCTGTCGCAGGGAAAGAACCAGCAGATAATCGCCTCTAAGTTTCCGGAAAAGAGCATCAGCCGCCGTAATACAGGATATGCGTTGGACAGCCTGCTTCATACCGTTCCTTTCGGCAATTCATCCGAAGACTTTAATTTCTGTAAACTGATAGCGGGATCGGAAGGCACCCTGTGCTTTCTTACGGAGGTTAAAGTGGGATTACTGCCTCTGCCTCTGCCTAACAACGCTTTGCTGGCAGTACATTGCGGAAGCCTTCGCGAAGCCTTGATGGCTAACCAGGTAGCCATGCAACATTTCCCCTATGCATCGGAACTGGTGGATAAATTCATCCTTGACTTCACCAAATCCAACCTATCACAGATGGCTAACCGCTTTTTCATCCAGGGTGATCCGGAAGCTATTCTTATGGTGGAATTTTTTGCCGAAACGCTGGAGGAAGCTGTGTCACTGGCCGAAGCACTGGCTTCAGATCTTCAAAAGCAACAAACCGGTTATGCATACCCGGTACTAACCGGTTCAGATATCAACAAAGCATGGGATGTAAGAAAAAGCGGACTCGGATTGCTTCGCAACATGCCTGGCGACGAGCAACCTGTAAACCTGATTGAAGACTGCGCCGTATCCGTAGCAGACCTGCCCGACTACGCAAACGATGTTGCGGCAATGCTTAAACAACATGGAGTAGCGGCTTCCTACTACGCACACGCCGGAGCAGGTGAACTCCATATCGAACCTATGATAAATCTGAAAACCGCTGCCGGTAAAAATCTGTTCCGGCAGATACTAACGGATACGGTTGAGCTACTAAAAAAATACAACGGATCACTAAGCGGTGAACACGGGGATGGCCGGTTGAGAGGAGAATTTATACCTGTACTCATGGGACCGGAAGTTTACGCACTGTTCCGCGAAATAAAAGAAATCTTCGATCCAAAACATGTCTTTAATGCAGGCAAGATAGTAGACACCCCTCCGATGGATGAATTCCTTCGTTACAGTCCCGGACAGCAACCTGGTTACATCCCAACAGTGTTTGGCTTCAGGCAGGAACAAAGTATTCTGAGGCTGGCAGAGAAATGCTCAGGATCGGGTGATTGTAGAAAAACGGCGCTTTCCGGGGGCACCATGTGCCCGAGTTACATGGCTACGCGGCAGGAAAAAGATACCACCCGTGCGCGTGCAAATATCTTACGTGATTTTTTAACCCATTCCGATAAGGTCAACCGCTTTGATCATACAGAAATCAAAGAAGTGATGGACCTTTGCCTTAGTTGCAAGGGCTGTAAGTCTGAATGTCCTTCGGGTGTTGATGTATCCAAAATGAAAGCTGAATTCCTGCAGCATTATTATGATGCCAACGGAATTCCCAGGCGCACAAAAATGATCGGAAATATTTCACGCCTCAACGGTCTGGCTTCAAAAATGCCTTCCATGTATAATTTTATGATGAGCAACAAGTTTAGTTCATCACTGGCAAAAAAGGCGATGGGATTTGCTATCCAACGCCCCCTGCCTTTACT
>CAXTDO010000501.1:0-5342 GCA_964242315.1 uncultured Flavihumibacter sp. | reverse complement strand
GCAGGATCACTCTGGTAATTTTCCAATGTAACGTCTTCATAAGAGAAATCCACTATCTTGTTGCCTGCCGGATCAAGCTTCATGGTAGGTAGCGGATAAGGTGTACGTTTTAGCTGTAGTGTAGCCTGCTCTATGTGATTGTTATAAATGTGTACGTCTCCAAAACTATGAATAAATTCACCGGGTGTTAGGTCGCAAACTTGCGCTATCATGAGCGTGAGTAAGGCATAGGAAGCAATATTAAAAGGCACTCCCAGAAATACATCAGCGCTTCGCTGGTACAACTGGCAACTCAGGCTCGCTTTTTTATTTGTTGATGATTTGCCTGGTGGCGTCACATAAAACTGGAACAATGCATGACAGGGCATCAAGGCCATCGATGACAGATCGCCGACATTCCAGGCGCTAACGATCATCCTTCTGCTGTCGGGATTGGTTTTAATCTGTTTGATAACATCAGTGATCTGGTCGTGAACTTTCCCGTCGGCACCTTCCCAGCTTCGCCATTGTTTGCCATACACCGGACCGAGGTCACCGTTTTCATCGGCCCATTCGTTCCAGATAGTTACGTTATGGTTGGTTAGGTACTTTGTATTGGTATCACCTTTAAGGAACCATAACAGTTCGTAGCTAATACTTTTTAGGTGTAACTTTTTAGTTGTAACTAATGGAAATCCTTTAGCAAGATCGAACCTCATCTGGTAACCAAAACAACTCCTGGTACCTGTGCCGGTGCGATCTGTTTTCAAAGCACCACAGTCTAAAATATGCTGAACTAAATCGAGGTATTGCTGCATGGGTGCAAGTTAAATAAAATTGCAGAGGTATGGGAAAATGTCTGAACTGTGATTTAGCTGATTAAATGAAGGACTATGATTGTTCTATGTCATAGTCCTTCATTATCAGCTAAATCACAGTTCAGACATTTTCGAAATTCTGCTTAAACCTGGGAGCCACTCTTTTTTTAGATGCCTGCTCAAAGGCATACGCCAAACTCAGCAGCTGCGGCTCCGTATATGCACCGCCAATAAAAGACAACCCAAGCGGCAGGTCATGCACGGCGCCCATAGGAACAGTGATGTGAGGATAACCAGCCATGGCAGCAGGCGGACAAAAATAAAACCCGGTATCATAATCACCGTTTATAAGATCGATGCAACAGGCAAACCCAATGCTGGTGCCGCATATACTATCAAGCTGATGCTCTTTCATCAGGTTGGTGATTATTTTCCGCGAGCCTGTGGTTTTTGCCAGGGCATCCGTGTATTCTTTGCTGTCTAGCCCGCCTTTTGCTTCGCTGCTTTCCAGCGTTTCCTGTTTGAAGTAAGGCATTGCCTTTTCTGCATTTTGATTGTTGAAAGCAATAACATCGGCCAACGATTTAACCTTTCCATTGGCATTAGAGAGATAACGGTTCAATCCATCTTTAAATTCAAACTGCAGCACGGCAAATTCACCTGAACCGGCGTCTTTAACCGCCTTCAGCAATTCCACTTCAATAATTATAGCGCCCTGATTTTCTAAAATTTTGATTGCCTGCTTGTAGACAGCCACTACACCCTCATGACCTTTTAAAAATGATTTCTCTATGCCAATTCTTTTACCCTTTAAACCATCGGTCTTAAGAAATTGAGTATAATCTTTTTGTATGTTGTCTTTGCTTTCATTAGTAACGGCATCTTCTTCGTCTATACCTGTCAGTGCGCTTAGTAGTATTGCTGCATCGCGTACTGTTCTTGCCATCGGGCCCGCAGTATCCTGTGTTGCAGAGATCGGGATGATGCCGCTGCGACTTAACAATCCTACTGTTGGTTTGATACCAACAATGCCACAAAATGAAGAGGGTGCTATTACGGAGCCATCTGTTTCCGTACCTATTGCAACAGCGCAAAGGTTTGCCGCTACGGCAGCGCCCGAACCTGAACTGGAACCTGATGGATTTCTATCAAGCATGCAGGGATTTTTTGTTTGTCCGCCCCGGCTGCTCCATCCGCTTGTTGACCTTGTTGATCTGAAATTCGCCCACTCGCTCAGGTTGGTTTTTCCTAATAACACGGCGCCGGCTTCTCTTAATTGCTTTATGATAAAGGCATCTTTTGCAGCCTTGTTGCCTTCAAGAGCAATCGAACCGGCGGTAGTCATCATGTTATCACCGGTATTGATATTATCTTTTATTAAAACCGGGATACCGTGAAGCGCGCCACGAAGCTTACCTTCTTTTCGTTCTTTATCCATATCATCAGCAATGCGTAATGCGTCAGTATTTACTTCAATTACTGCATTTAGCTTAATACCGTTCTTATCAATAGCATCAATACGATTTAAGTATAGTTCTGTTATTGATCTTGATGTATGTGTTCCCTCCTTCATTTTCTGCTGTAGCTCATCAATAGTAACTTCGTTCAATTCAAACTCTTCGGGAGATGCAGTGTCTTTAACAATGTTCTTTGCTTTGGGGGCGGACGTGTTACAGGATGCTGTTGTTAAAGAAGTGATCGTTAAACCTGCGAGGGAGCTGTGTTTGAGAAAGTTTCTTCTGTTCATCGATTATTTCATTAATATTTTAGATTACTTTTTGGCGTTACGTATTAAGAGGTAGTCGCTAATGTTGTAAGTGTTTTTTGAACCACAGAGAAAATTCAGAGGTTAGGAAAGAGGTTACACAGAGGACGTCCTCTGTGTAACCTCTTTCCTAACCTCTGAATTTTCTCTGTGGTTCAAAAAACACTTACAACATTAGCGACTACCTCTTAATACGTAACGCCAAAAAGTAATCTAAAATATTAATGAAATAATCGATGAACAGAAGAAACTTTCTCAAACACAGCTCCCTCGCAGGTTTAACGATCACTTCTTTAACAACAGCATCCTGTAACACGTCCGCCCCCAAAGCAAAGAACATTGTTAAAGACACTGCATCTCCCGAAGAGTTTGAATTGAACGAAGTTACTATTGATGAGCTACAGCAGAAAATGAAGGAGGGAACACATACATCAAGATCAATAACAGAACTATACTTAAATCGTATTGATGCTATTGATAAGAACGGTATTAAGCTAAATGCAGTAATTGAAGTAAATACTGACGCATTACGCATTGCTGATGATATGGATAAAGAACGAAAAGAAGGTAAGCTTCGTGGCGCGCTTCACGGTATCCCGGTTTTAATAAAAGATAATATCAATACCGGTGATAACATGATGACTACCGCCGGTTCGATTGCTCTTGAAGGCAACAAGGCTGCAAAAGATGCCTTTATCATAAAGCAATTAAGAGAAGCCGGCGCCGTGTTATTAGGAAAAACCAACCTGAGCGAGTGGGCGAATTTCAGATCAACAAGGTCAACAAGCGGATGGAGCAGCCGGGGCGGACAAACAAAAAATCCCTGCATGCTTGATAGAAATCCATCAGGTTCCAGTTCAGGTTCGGGCGCTGCCGTAGCGGCAAACCTTTGCGCTGTTGCAATAGGTACGGAAACAGATGGCTCCGTAATAGCACCCTCTTCATTTTGTGGCATTGTTGGTATCAAACCAACAGTAGGATTGTTAAGTCGCAGCGGCATCATCCCGATCTCTGCAACACAGGATACTGCGGGCCCGATGGCAAGAACAGTACGCGATGCAGCAATACTACTAAGCGCACTGACAGGTATAGACGAAGAAGATGCCGTTACTAATGAAAGCAAAGACAACATACAAAAAGATTATACTCAATTTCTTAAGACCGATGGTTTAAAGGGTAAAAGAATTGGCATAGAGAAATCATTTTTAAAAGGTCATGAGGGTGTAGTGGCTGTCTACAAGCAGGCAATCAAAATTTTAGAAAATCAGGGCGCTATAATTATTGAAGTGGAATTGCTGAAGGCGGTTAAAGACGCCGGTTCAGGTGAATTTGCCGTGCTGCAGTTTGAATTTAAAGATGGATTGAACCGTTATCTCTCTAATGCCAATGGAAAGGTTAAATCGTTGGCCGATGTTATTGCTTTCAACAATCAAAATGCAGAAAAGGCAATGCCTTACTTCAAACAGGAAACGCTGGAAAGCAGCGAAGCAAAAGGCGGGCTAGACAGCAAAGAATACACGGATGCCCTGGCAAAAACCACAGGCTCGCGGAAAATAATCACCAACCTGATGAAAGAGCATCAGCTTGATAGTATATGCGGCACCAGCATTGGGTTTGCCTGTTGCATCGATCTTATAAACGGTGATTATGATACCGGGTTTTATTTTTGTCCGCCTGCTGCCATGGCTGGTTATCCTCACATCACTGTTCCTATGGGCGCCGTGCATGACCTGCCGCTTGGGTTGTCTTTTATTGGCGGTGCATATACGGAGCCGCAGCTGCTGAGTTTGGCGTATGCCTTTGAGCAGGCATCTAAAAAAAGAGTGGCTCCCAGGTTTAAGCAGAATTTCGAAAATGTCTGAACTGTGATTTAGCTGATAATGAAGGACTATGACATAGAACAATCATAGTCCTTCATTTAATCAGCTAAATCACAGTTCAGACATTTTCCCATACCTCTGCAATTTTATTTAACTTGCACCCATGCAGCAATACCTCGATTTAGTTCAGCATATTTTAGACTGTGGTGCTTTGAAAACAGATCGCACCGGCACAGGTACCAGGAGTTGTTTTGGTTACCAGATGAGGTTCGATCTTGCTAAAGGATTTCCATTAGTTACAACTAAAAAGTTACACCTAAAAAGTATTAGCTACGAACTGTTATGGTTCCTTAAAGGTGATACCAATACAAAGTACCTAACCAACCATAACGTAACTATCTGGAACGAATGGGCCGATGAAAACGGTGACCTCGGTCCGGTGTATGGCAAACAATGGCGAAGCTGGGAAGGTGCCGACGGGAAAGTTCACGACCAGATCACTGATGTTATCAAACAGATTAAAACCAATCCCGACAGCAGAAGGATGATCGTTAGCGCCTGGAATGTCGGCGATCTGTCATCGATGGCCTTGATGCCCTGTCATGCATTGTTCCAGTTTTATGTGACGCCACCAGGCAAATCATCAACAAATAAAAAAGCGAGCCTGAGTTGCCAGTTGTACCAGCGAAGCGCTGATGTATTTCTGGGAGTGCCTTTTAATATTGCTTCCTATGCCTTACTCACGCTCATGATAGCGCAAGTTTGCGACCTAACACCCGGTGAATTTATTCATAGTTTTGGAGACGTACACATTTATAACAATCACATAGAGCAGGCTACACTACAGCTAAAACGTACACCTTATCCGCTACCTACCATGAAGCTTGATCCGGCAGGCAACAAGATAGTGGATTTCTCTTATGAAGACGTTACATTGGAAAATTACCAGAGTGATCCTGC
>CAXTDO010000500.1:0-5353 GCA_964242315.1 uncultured Flavihumibacter sp. | reverse complement strand
GTGCAGATTCTTGGTAAAGAAGTAACCGAAGAAGATGTAGCAGCGGCAAGAGCAGCGGGTGCAAACGACAGGGAGATACATGATACGGTTTTGATTGCTGCCACGTTCTGCATGTTCAACCGCTACGTTGATGGACTTGCCAGTTTTACTCCAACTGACCCGCTGGAATATGCAGAGATGGGCAAACGAATGACAGAGAAAGGATACGTACTGCCTTCCTCTAAAGGGTAAGTGCATAACACTGATGTGAATTGCTATCAGCTATCAGCCGTCAGGTATCAGCAGCTTAAACCTGAAAATCTTCCTCCTGATAGCTGACGGCTGATAGCAATTACGTGTGACACGACACTGATAAAATATTACACACCAAAACCTGTTCCCCATACAGGCTTATTTTTCTTCATAATTGGGGTTGATTATGGCTTTTATTGATTTAAAAAATGACTTACCAGGCATAAGAGGCCCAATGGCTTTTCGTCCGGAAACTGCCGAACCTTTAAATGAACTTGCAGAAATATTATTGCGCGATGATAACAACACCTTATCGCGTGGTGAAAGGGAAATGATTGGTGCTTATGTTTCCGCGCAAAACGATTGTTTCTTTTGTCAGAATGTGCATGGTGCACTTGCACAACATTATTTTGAATGCGACATGCCATTTATCGATGCTATTAAAAACGATTGTCTGTCAGCGCCTATTTCCGATAAACTGAAGGCATTGTTAGCTATTGCAGGCAGTGTACAGAAAGGTGGAAAATATGTAACACCAGAGCAGATTGGACATGCTAAAGACCTTAATGCAACAGAGAAAGAGATACATGATACTGTTTTGATTGCCGCTGCTTTTTGTATGTTTAACCGTTATGTAGATGGCTTAAATACCTGGGCTCCGCAAGACAGGCAGATATATGTAGAGCGGGCTAAAATGAGAGCGGAGGAAGGGTATGCTCAGATAGACATTCATAAATAAAAAATTTAAATTCAGCCTATGTATGCCGCACATAGATGTAGATGAGAATCTTCCGGGTATAAGGGCGTTACTTGCGTTTCGTCCTGAAATTGCAGCACGCTTATGTGAGCTGACAATGGCACTAGTTTAAGTAATTATATAAAGATCGCAATGCATATTGTGTACCTACGGCACACATTCTCTTTTCAAATCTTTTCTACCGATATTAAATCCCTAACGGGATTGTAAGACAAATTTCCGGGAAAGCCGCCGCGTTAGCGGCCTGATATCGGTAGAAAAACCTACAAAATGTTGATGTGTGCCGTAGGTACACAATATGCATTGCGATCTTTACATAATTTTTTAAACTAGTGTCATTATTCTGAGGAGGGGATGGGCTACCAGCCTCACTTTGCACTCAGTGCTTTTATTTGAAATCTCTTAATGACATTGCCATTTTTGACTGAAATAAATCTTACATATGAAGCGACTGCTTTTAATCACTGGTTTCCTTCTTTTATTTGCTGTTGAAATATTACGTGTCTATTTCATTATGCCTTTTCCCGGGAGCCAAAAGGCTGATACCATTTCATTAGCTTATTGGTTAAGCAAAAATATTTTCTGGATAAGAATACTTGCATTGCTGCTGATATTGTATAATGCGTTCGAGATTTTTAATAATGGAAAAACAAGGACAAAAATTGTTTTGTCATTTGTTTTGATTTTATATGCGGTCGTTTTCTTTTTCGTCAACTTTCGTATGGAAGCGGATAAGATGTTTTACCAGCCTGGCCAGAAGAAATTTGCCATAGCAAGTGCAAATAAAATTAAAGCAGAAAAACTGGTTATAGGTGTAGCTTTTAACGGTGAGGCAAAGGCTTATCCGATTCAGTTGATTGGTTATCATCACCAGGTAAGAGATTCAATTGGCAATACGCCGGTGATGATTACTTATTGTACGGTTTGCAGAACCGGTCGTGCTTTTAGTCCTGCTGTTAATAATAAAATAGAAACATTCAGGCTTGTAGGAATGGACCATTTCAATGCCATGTTTGAAGACGCGTCAACAAAAAGCTGGTGGCAACAGGCAACCGGTGTTGCAATAGCAGGACCCTTAAAAGGAACGAGGTTGAATGAGATCCCTTCTCAACAATCCACTTTAGCTGCATGGTTACAGCAGTATCCCAATTCATTGGTCATGCAGCCTGATACAAACTTTGCAGAAGAATACGAACACATGGAAAACTATGATAAAGGCATCGGCAAAAGCAGTCTTACAAAAAGGGATTCGTTATCGTGGAAGCCAAAGTCGTGGGTAATAGGCGTAACTTATAATCATACATCAAAAGCTTACGACTGGAATGAACTGGTAAAAAATAAAATCATCCGGGATTCATTGCCTGGCCTTCCTGTTGTGGTAACGCTGGAAAAGGATACTGCCACGTTTCATGTTTTTGACAGGACTGTAAAAGGCAAGGTGCTTTCATTTGTAAAATCCGGCAATGAGCAGATGACTGATCATACAAAATCAATATGGACTATGGACGGCAGGTGTATAGATGGTGAGTTAAAAGGAGAAAAGCTGCGAAGCATCCAGGCATATCAGGAGTTCTGGCATTCGTGGAAGACGTTTCACCCGGAGACGAAGCGATAGCCGGCACTTGACGGTTTTAAAGACATTGTAATTTTCATATTGGCCCTCTGTGCAAAACGCTTACTTTACATACCTGTCTGCCGGTTTTATTACGCCATTTCTTTTATGGTCAACGCCTGTATAACTTGATGCCTCATTTACGTCACCGCCAATATATTTCGGGAATTTCGGATAAGGAAAAACAGGGCGTTGAAATGATGCCGGACCATTGACTGTGCAACAATGAAGGCCGTTAGCAGTTATAACTTCCGGTGCTTTGCCTTGTTCCACCCAGTCTACCAGATCGGTAAGTATGTTATGACTAAAACCGTTCAAGCCGGGTCCGCCGGAGCAGTGTCCCATACCAGGCACCAGGAAATACCGGAAGAAGCTTTGTGTTTCTTTTAAGCTATGTTGCCTGCTTACAACACGTTCATAATAGTGAAGCGCATCCTGGTATGGTACCAGCGGATCAGCAGTACCGGTATACATGATAATTTTACCACCAAGCTTTTTCAAAGGCTCCAGGTTAGCGTCATTGGCATTTACAAGAGGTGCTAAAACCGAATCCATCCTTGATATATCTTTATCAAAATCAAATTTGGTGCGATCAAAATCTTTTCCAAAAACCCACTTGAACTGGTAGAACAAATCGGAAGCGCCATTGGCCGTTTGCTGATACACCAGTCCACCCGATACATTTTCGCTGCCAACAGGAGGAGAGGTATAAATTTGCTCATGTGTTACCGGATTAACAGGACCGGCATATATTGTGTTCAAAGCAGCTATCTGCACATCGCTTAAACAGGTATCGTCATTCCCAACTTTACATTTAAATAGTAAATCGAAATCAACATGTATCATCCCGGGGTCAGTCAGGAAGTTATCACCGGGAGCGCCACCGGATTTGCCTGCATATGTTAAAACAATTTTACGGGTGATAAATGAAAGGTCACTGGCGGAAAACAACGGCTTATTATCCTGGTTGGTTACGTTGTGATTTAATAAAAACCCGGTATGTAAATGAGTGCGGTTGTTGGCCGGAGCGCCTGCAATGATACCGTTATAATCACCGGGAAATTTTTGAGCTTCCATTAAAGCTTGCTGACCTCCCGTTGAACATCCTGTAAAATAAGCATGGTGCTGTGGTTTACCATAATACACTTTTAAGATGGCTTTTGAAGCGACTGTCATTTCATGTGTTGCCCGGTAGCCAAAATCTGCCCATACTTCAGGATTGTCAACGGCTCCGTTTGCACCACCCCGTGAGGTGCCCATGTCTGTGGCAGCTGCAGCGTAACCCTGTTTTATACCTTCGCCAAGGCTGCCGTAAGGAATGCCTCCACCGCCACCGCCGTTTCCTGTTCCTAAAAATCTGCCGTTCCAATTGTTCTGAGGCATCCAGATTTCAATTCTTATTTCCGATTTGATTGTTGGCCTGAGGGTAGCGGCTACCAGGCAAAATGCCGGCAGGTTAGTAAGCTCTTTATTCGTTGCTTTAGGCGTATACGAGCCTGTTTGAACAAACTGAATGTTAGTTATCGTCAGGCCGGGAATATGTAAGTTGATGATTTGTTGTTGTAAGCTATCAGTCTTATTACCTGGTACGACGGTTTTATCTTGCGGGTTATTTTGCTGTGCTATAACAGTTCCTGTAATTGATAATAAGTTTATCAATAGCAGTATTAAGCATTTATGCATGGGCATCCTGAGTTAATGGTTATGTTTCTTCAAAAGTAGCAACAAAACATTTATTATTTTCAGTGTAGCCAGGCTATACGAGCGGTTAAAAGAAGTGCTATAAGTAAGGTCAGGTATACGATGATTAGCGGATTGACATTAGGTTTATCTTTGTTCCTCGTTTGTTAATGGAGGGTTTGTACAGGGTGAGAAAACCTATCAGGCAATGAAGCGCATTAACACCGATATAAAACAAATGGAATATTGGTTCATCAACAACAAAGAAATTAATGCAGTGGTATGAAGAGGAAGTAACCCGCGTTGAAGCACAACATACGGCCTTGCCCTATGAATCTGAAACGGTTTTTTACGGAAGTTCCAGTATCAGATTGTGGCAGAGCCTTTACGAAGACTTCGCTCAAATGAAGCCTGTTAATCTCGGATTTGGCGGCTCTACGCTGGCTGCATGCGTGTGGTTTTTTGACAAGATCATGAAGCCCTATCACCCTAAGCGGATGATAATTTATGCCGGTGACAATGATCTGGGTGACGGAAGGCATCCTGAAGAGGTATTCATTTTTTTTCAGCAATTGGCAGCAAGGATAAATCAAAGGTTTGGTAACCTGCCTTGTTATTACGTGTCCTTAAAACCAAGTCCGAGCCGCTGGCATATGGCCGATCAGTTTGAATATACCAACAGCTTAATTGAAAATGAGATCGTCCGGTTCGGGGATAACTGGCAATTTATTGATGTTTTTAAAAAAATGCTGTCAACAGACAATCAGCCCGACATGCAATATTTTGATGATGACGGGTTGCACCTTAACGAAACAGGTTATAAATTATGGAAAGAAATTATTGGTGAGTATATTTCAACCAAACCTTAACTTTTAGTTTATATTCAGTTAACATTAAGCACGGATATTTCTACCCGGAGGCCAGTACAAATGCATAGAGAATATCATAAATGGTTCAGTCCGCATTTACAGCGCGACATGGAGCTTCTGATTTTCGGATACAGCGGTAAGGCGGTAGTATTTTTTCCAACCCGTATGGCAAGGTTTTACGATTACGAAAAATGAAAGGTCATT
>CAXTDO010000499.1:5029-5354 GCA_964242315.1 uncultured Flavihumibacter sp. | reverse complement strand
ACGTCACTTCATGCATCATTGTTTGAAAACATACGGTGGAGCACCGATACCGTTTTTGATGAAACGGTGACTTCCTGCAATCAGCTTAATCTTTCGTATTACCTGCTGCCTGTTCTAAATGATGTGGATGAAGAAAAAGATTTAAAACAACTAAATCAACACCAATGAGCATTGATCAGTTGATCTTTGTTTATAATGCCGACAGTGGCTTGTTTAGTTCCCTTACCGACTTTGCCCATAAGATCATATCACCTTCCACTTACAATTGCAGCTTGTGCGCACTGACTTACGGAAATATTTCCATGAAGCAGGAATGGAAAAATTT
>CAXTDO010000499.1:0-5019 GCA_964242315.1 uncultured Flavihumibacter sp. | reverse complement strand
TAAAACGCTTCCTGTAAGAACCGTCTTTTTGCACAGGGATGAATTTTTAAAAATATATCACCAGGATGCAGAGCTGCCCGCAGTTTTTTACAAAGACGGTGCAGCCATAAAACTCTTTATAAGTAATGTGTCTATCGGGCAATGCCAGTCTATACAAAGTTTGATGGAATTAGTATCTTCCGAATTATTAAAGCATGATCAGCATCATCATTCCAACATATAACGAAGCTGACCAGGTGGCACAAACGATCAGTAAAACCCTTGCTGCCAAAGGACCGCACGAAACTGAAATTATTGTGGTTGATGGTGGCAGCACCGATGAAACAGTTGCCATCGCAAAAAGCAATGGTGCTATGGTAGTAGTAAGCGAACGGAAAGGAAGAGGCGCGCAAATGAATAAAGGTGCATCGATAGCAACCGGCGAGGTGCTTTATTTTTTACATGCTGACAGCATTCCACCCCAAAACTTTACCGCGTTTATTACAAACGCACTGAACAAAGGATCGGCAAGCGGATGTTTCAGGTTGACCTTCGACTATAAACACTGGTTCTTAAAAGCCAACTGCTGGTTTACAAGGTTTAATGTAAATGCCGTTCGCTTTGGCGATCAAAGCCTGTTTGTAACTAAAGATGTATTTTTAAAGAGCGGTGGATTCAGGGAAAACCTGTTGGTGATGGAAGACCAGGAAATAATTTACAGGATAAAAAAGCACGGAAGGTTTACAGTGATGAATGCAGCCGTTACCACCTCGGCACGAAAATATCATGACAACGGCATTTACAAAATGCAGTTTATTTTTTTCCGCATCTGGTTGTTGTATTATCTGGGATATTCACAACAGCATCTGCTGAAAGTATATAAATCGCTTATCAGGAAGCATAAATTATAATTGTATGAAACCAAATGACGACAACGCTGCGCTGCCAACAGACCAGCGGCCCATGAGAATACTGATTATCTCCGGTTCGGAAAGAAGGCAGTATAATTGTCCGGGTGTGGATAGCAAGTCGAGGACTTTGATGTTAAAAATGGCTGAGATGCTGCCGCAGGAATGGGAAATAGATTACGAAGACTTGGGTAACGTTTATGGCAGGGCTAAAATTCAAAGCTGCAACGCCTGTGCATCAACATCTATGGCGCTTTGCGTGTGGCCCTGTAACTGCTATGAAAAAGGAAGCTGGGTGGAAAAAGACCTCATGTGGGAAATGGACCTCTATGCACGACTTGATATGGCGGATGCCTGGGCTATAATAGGTCCGATTAACTGGTATGCGCCCAGCAGCAACTTAAAGTTACTATTCGACAGGCTGGTTTGTATGAATGGGGGCAACCCTGACGAGAAACTCATTGACCACAAAGATCCTGAGAAGGCCATAGCGCTTGAATCTACGGAGTTATGGAAGGAAATCAGCGTTAATCACCTGGAAGGCAGAACAGCGGGTTTCTTTTGTTACGGCGACGAGGGTGGTGACGAACTGGATGACACCGGAAGGCCAAAAATCTTGCAGCACAAAAATTATTTTACTCCCGCTGAAGAGCCTTTTGATAACGACAGGGAAGCGTATGCCCCGCTGGTTTGGCAATGCCGCTATGGCGGAGTAGAAGTGCCCGATCATTTATGGACGCACGCTACAAGCGGCAAAGGAAAAAAATACAGTGAGAACCAGGCTGAAGACATGATTGCCGAAAATGAATTTATGTCATCCTTTGCGGGTTGGGTAAAAGGCTTTCAGGATTTCGCAGGCAACAAAGGGAAGATTACCCCTGGAAGGTACCGGGCCTATGGTTATAAGCGGCCCACCAACCTCTGGAAAGAAGCCAAAACGGGCATTCGTTCCTGGATGTTGCGCTTCGGCATCACACCGGAGAATTCTTCCGTAGAAAAACAAAAAGAATTAGGATTGAATAAAGACACCACGCTCCATCCGGCAAAGAGTGAAGGTGAAAAATTGAGAGAGTAGGGTAGCATTGTTTTTTTAACCACGGAGGAAAAGCCGAGGTATCACGGAGGTCCACGGAGGAGTTTCCTCCGTGGACCTCCGTGATACCTCGGCTTTTCCTCCGTGGTTAAAAAAACACCATCAACATTAGCTACTAAAATATTACAATGAAAATTATCAGGCGGATATTTGATTTCAGAGGGGCGCCAGTCTTAACGGCAGTATTCGTTGTGTTATTTATTGCCGAAGGAAAAAGGCAACTCCGCACGCGCAAACAGCCGCGCCTTAAGCGGGCAATGATTAATTCAATAGTATCAGTCCCCGCTTTTTCTTTACTGCGTTTTATATTACTACCGGTGATGGTCAGGGCAGCAATCAAAAACAGGCAACTTAAATTTGGCTTGAACTACCGTTACAACGCGCACCCGGTTATAAAAGGATTGGTGGCTTTTATAATCTTAGATTACACCAATTACCTCTGGCATATATTAAATCACAAAGTACCTTTTCTATGGCGCTTTCACCTGGTACATCATTGCGATCCTGACCTGGATGTAACCACAGCTTTTCGGTTTCATTTTGGTGAACTCATCGGCTCTGTTTTTTACAGGAGTGCATTTGTGTTTCTGTCAGGCGCCACGCCATTAAACGTGCTGATATATGAAATATTCTTTGAAGCGGCCACCCAGTTCCATCACAGCAACTGGAAACTTCCTTATAGAATAGAAAAGGCATTGAATAAAGTATTGGTAACACCCCGCATGCATGGCATTCATCATTCCATCGTACGGCAGGAAGCCGATAGCAACTACGCGGTTATATTTTCATTCTGGGACCGGCTGCACGATACCGTGAGATTGAATATCAGCCAGAGCCTGATAGTCACCGGTGTACCATCTTACAACAATTCTAATGAGCTTACTACAGGTTATCTATGGCGACTACCGTTTACAATAATCCGTCCCTGGTCACCAATAAATGAAGGAAAGAATACAAGAGCTTCTCTATCCAACAGAAATGAACTTGCTGAATAAGCGCCAGATTAGTAAGGCATATACCTTTTAATTTTATTCGTACTTAATTTATTACCATGTTTGAAGACGTTAAAGCCTATTACAAAAAGTTAGTGCCACGTATAACGGAAACAGAGTTAGCAGCCCTCGAAAAATGTTTTACCGTGAGGCAATTAAAGAAGGGAGATTTTCTAACAAAGGAAGGTCAGGTTTGCCGGCATGTATCATTTATCAGCAAAGGCCTTTTAAGACTTTATTATTCTTTTGAAGGCAAGGATATCTCGATAGGATTTGCCGGCAGTGGATCATACACCTGTGAATACCAAAGCTTTCTCACCCGTAAGCCGGCCTCTCAAAATATAGAGGCATTAACCGATGCGGAACTCGTCGACCTTGCATACGATGATATGCAGCAGCTATATGCCCGATATGCTTCCCTTCAGGAATTTGGCAGAAAAATAGCCGAATATCTTTTTATCATGCTTAATGAAAGAAATACCGCGTTGTTGGTATTGAGTCCGGAGGAACGTTACCGCCAGATGATCGTAACCAATCCGTCCTTATTGCAGCATGTTCCTCAATACATGCTTGCTTCTTACATCGGTGTTACCCCTGAACATCTAAGCCGCATTCGAAAAAAAATGAGTGGGCATTGATATGTATTAATGTCGTTTAGTTAAGAATTTTACAGTTCAGTTTCCAGGTTCCCCTCCTTTTCAAGTCTACCGTTAGGACACAAGTGTTTAGAGGATGACGTGAAATGTGAGGTTCTGGTTCCCCTCCTTTTCAAGGAGGGGAACCAGAACCTCAAACTTTTGCCCTTCCTCATGAACACTTGTGTCCTAGCCGTAGCGTCGAAAGGAGGGGAACCGGAACTCGATATCTTTACTATCCTTGTGAAGACTTATATCCTAACAGTAGCTTTTCAAGGAAGGCAACCATTATGCGATCATCAACTCTTAACAAACAACATTGAATAAAAATTTCATTCTTAACATTTATCAATGAATACTTTGACTAGGAAGGTTTTCTTTGTATCCTAAATCATTAAGTATGTCTGCTGATCAGCTTTTCTCGGTTTGCAATTCGCTTGCAATGGTATCCTGGATCGTTCTTATATTTTTTACCTTCTGGAAAAATCGTGTTAACTACCTGTTTGGTGTGGTAATAATATTATTTGCATTGGTGTACACCTGGCTGATATTTTCCAACATCGCAATTGGAGGTTTCAGTAATTTCGGTACCCTCGACGGAGTCAGCAAACTCTTCTCTGATAAATACTTATTGCTGGCAGGCTGGGTTCATTACCTCGCTTTCGACCTCCTCACCGGAATATACATTGTAACCAACGCCAAAAAAAATAATATCAATCATTGGCTTACGATGCCTGCCCTGTTTTTTACATTCATGTTAGGACCATTAGGGTTGCTGCTTTATTTTTTACTGAGGTTGATTAAAACGAAAAAATATATACAGGACAATTTTTAACAAACTACTACCATGTACTTCATTAACGAAATGAAAAGAAGGAACCCTTTATTGTTTTGGTATGGCATATTAAATTTAGTAGCAGCTACTACCTGCGTCATCCTTTGGCAAACGACCAACATTCAGGTAAACGGAGTAAACGCTTTTATCAAGCCGCTAAAATTTTATGTTTCTATAGCCATTTTTGTATGGACTATGGGCTGGTTTATGTATTATCTTGAAATGCCTTCCAGGATAAGATATTTTAACCTGATGGCCATATTGGTGCTTACCTATGAAACGTTTGTCATTACCTGGCAGGCGGCTAATGGGCGGTTGTCTCATTTTAATATCAGTAGCTATTTATACAGCACTTTATTTAGTTTAATGGGATTGGCTATCTCCGTTTTAACTGTGTGGACCGGTTATATATGCTTTTTGTTTTTTAAGAAAAAAGACTGGTCACTTCCCATGGCATACATCTGGGGCATTCGCCTCGGCCTGTTATTTTTTGTGATCTTCGCTTTTGAAGGAGGTATAATGGCAGCAGCGTTAAAACACACTGTTGGCGGTGCTGATGGCGGCGATGGTGTAGCTT
>CAXTDO010000498.1:0-5357 GCA_964242315.1 uncultured Flavihumibacter sp. | reverse complement strand
TCGATGATTTTAGTTCCGTACTGCCTGGCAATAATTTTTTCAGGTCAGCATCGGTAGTGATGGTAAATTTTTTACCAGCGTTTGTCTTTGATACCAATTGTATGGCCAGGTCATACTTTTTGTACAGGGGTGCAACACCTTTGTTTAGCCAGTTAAAAGTACATTTAATTGTTTCACCCTTTTTGGCTTTGGAAGGATAGTTAAGCGTATTCAATACAAGGCGGTAACCCAGCTTCTTTTCAAACTCCTGTACTTTGGGGTACCAGTCTGTTGGAATTTCTTCCGAACCATTGTTTACTCCGGTAGCATGCCATTCAAGCGCTTTGTTTAAAATGTAGTCAATGTCCCAACCACGCAGGTGCCATTCATTCATTGTCCAGCAGGTTTCAAAAGCAATTGGTCCATTCTTCCAGCTATCATATGCTTTGGCATTTTCAATTGCTTGCGGATAAACGCCCCTCATGTGGTTCCAGCCCTGAGAATCCATGTCGCCCCAACAATCTGCTCGCCAGCCGGAACCGTTTGACGTGGCATATTCAAACCCAAACTTTTCTCTAAACGATATCAGTGCAACAAGCGGTGTTTTCTTAAAGCTCAAGAAGTAGGCGTTGATAACTTTCTTGATGGTTTCATAAGTAGGATACACAATTTTTGCCGGGTCTTTAGCCTTGGGATCAATATGCCATTCTCCCCATTGTCCGATGCTGCCAATATCAACGAAACAAACGCCGGGGTTTCCATCATAACGTTCACCCAAAGCTTTGATAAGGTTGATTTGCTTTTCTATAAAAACCGGGTTGTCGTAAAACGGAGATGCAACACCTGCATCCAGCGCCCATTTCGGAACAGTCATTTCCACGTCCTGGCACATTACCCTGAAGTTAAGCAGTTGCCCGTTTCGCACTGATCTTGCCATGGCGCTATCAATAAGTGCAAAATTTATTTTACCTTCTTCCGGTTCCAGTTTGTCCCAGAACAAACGTTGCTGATGTATGCCGGAAAGGGGATGCAGTTTGCCTCTAAAATTTTCGTTGAAGGTATTGCCGGTAGAAGTGAAGCCACGTCCGGGATTAACCAACATATTGTCGATCTCTACAGGATTTATAACCACATTTTTACTGCCTGTATCACAGGAAGTAAACAATCCCCCTGCACAAAGCAGGCTTACGAAATATGATTGTATCTTTTTACTAACCGGCATGAATGACTAATTATTTGCCTTGTTTCTTCACAGATTGGTTGATCAATTCTCCCAACGCTATCCTGCCTTCGTCCCATTTTTGAGGGTCGTAACTCCAAACATCAACATTGCCCACTGCGTCGTTGCCAAAGGGTTTGTTGATCACTTTGTTTACAATATTGCCAACCCGGTTTTCATTCTTATCAAATGCAGCAAGTAACTTCATATACTCATATTCCTGCACGCCATCACGCATCGTCTTTAACCTGATGGAGGGACATGCACCTTTCACGTTTGGTATTATTCCAGGGCTGTACAACACCATCCCGTTTCCATTCAGCTTCTTCTGGTCATAACCGTCCGCATTGCCGCCATCGTTCGCACTTTTCCAGGTTTCAGAATCGTACCATCCCGCCTTCCATCCTGCGCCTATACCCCAGCTTATCCAGGAATGCGCGTGGTACTTCCAGGCACTCCAGCTAATGGCACGATCGTTCACCAAAGGAAGGTCCGTAAAGGTGGAGCTGCCAACCCAACTGTTTACTTTGCTTTCGTAAATCATAGGGCCATACAACCATTGCTTTATGCCCATGTTCCCATACTTGTTAAATCGCTTGTCATCATATTCTATGGTGTGCACCGCCCAAGAGCTGATCGCCTTTTCTATTACCTGCATCGCAGTATCGTTATATCCACCATCCACCCTGAATTCAGCTTCAGGATATTCTTTTTTAAACAGATTTCCATAATAAGCCATCCTGTTCCACGCTTCAGGGAAATAAGATTCATCGAGTCCGTTTAAGTACACTGTTACATCTGTTGTTTCAGGATTCACCAAAGGCTTCAGGTGGTTTCTTACACTATGGATAACATTAACGTAAGTTGCTTTATTTTCCGGGTTTCTTTCAACAGCGGGTTTACCTATATCCGGCCAGCCGTGCGTGTCATGTTTGCCATAGACATCAAATGGTAGTAAAAACGTTTCTACGGGCGTGCCATAACCCGGACCGTACTCATAGCCATACGTTTTGGTGAAAGCTTCACCGGTTAAATATTTTTTGAGTCGATCATCAAATTTTTTCCAGTCTATAAAAACGGTGTTTCCCGTCTTCCTCATTTCAGGTTTGTAGGTGGGATCCATTATGCAAATCCTGTTTCGCTTCATTAACTGATAGACTTCCAGTTCCTGTTTTTCATCCATACGGCTTACAAAACCTTCGTGTTGCAGGCTTGCTTTCAACAGGTTTTCGTTCGGAATTGCAAAGTTCCAAATAGTTAGTTCAACAGGTATTGACTGGGTGATGCCTTCAATGGTAACAGTGATGCTGCTGCTATAGATCCCGCTTTTAGCAGCCGCCTCTTCGAAAGGAATGTACTGATCAACCCAGATCATTTGTGATTTTTGGTGCTCAATACGATTATTGAAATCGGGAAGTTGCAAAGGATACACCCAGGCGTTAACACGTTGCCACTTGTTTCCCTGTTGAATATATTGAAATGGTATTAATGCATCAGGGTACCAGCCGGTGCCTAAAGCGGATATTGGATAACCGGTACTTGGCGACTTCACTTCTACCGACCATTCTAAAAATAATTCAGCAGGGATGTTGATCTGCTCCCGGTTATTTTTAAAGTGCTTCATGGCAACTTCAATACCTTTTAAAGGCTTTTCGCTTCTATTGGTTAGTACCAGTTGAAAGGAAATATATTCACCTCTTGCACCCTGCAACGAAGCTACCTTTCCGTTATATACCCAGTTATTTTTTAATAAAGAATCGGCGGATGTTACCTTTTCATTCGCTGCCGGATAAGGCTTATCGTACACACGATGCGTTGACGGATCAATACGAACAGAAGATGGTAAAACAGCTATGCTCCAGTTTGGAATGCTATCGCCCGCATTCCCCTGCAGAAAAGTTAGTACAAGTAACCACAAGAGCACAAGTTGTTTCTTCATATCGTTTTGATTATGGATGGGTTCATCCAATGTCGTTGAATCAAGAGCCCTAAAAGCAGGGTTCAACCTGCCTTTTAAAAATTACAAAAGTTATTAATTCCCCACGGGGAAAACGAGTAACTGGCTCAATGCTTCATCCTCGCCCATCACGATGTATTTTCCATCTTCCGATGCGGTGATCGTTCTTAACTGGAAACCCCGCCATTCTATGCCTTGCTCAATGCCAGGCGCTTTTAAAATAAACTGCGGGTTTCCAAGATCTTTATAACCTTCATTTTTTTCATCGTAACTAAACAGGTGCGCATAACCAGGCAGCGCTCCTGCAATACCATAGAGTTTTCCGTCTGCACCAAAAGTCAGGCCCCGCAGGCGGTTCATCATTATCGGCTTGCCAAGATTTTTCAAGCGATTTGTTGCGGGCTCTATGCTGAACAACTGCCCGTCTCCGGCATTACCTCCATACAGCCTACCGTCAGGTGACTTAACCCAGGCTTCTGTACGACCCAACGACCGGCGGCCCCAGACTTCCGGTATTTCAGCTACCGTATGAAAACTCTCATCGGAGGGATCAAACCTGAATATCGAATTAATTGACCGGCTTCCATATACCAAACCTTTGTTGTCAACAATAAGACTACTGCTTAAGTATTCTTCCGGCAGCATATGAAATTCATTGTCCAGGACAGCAAGATCGCTTTTTGTCGGCGCTACATCTTTATAGCTTTTAAAAGTTTTGGCGTTTACGTTGTAGCTGAAGAAAATACCGGAAGGATAGGTGATCCCATACAGCATGTTTGGATTACTGTTACCTGTCAACGCAAAAACGCCTTCACCAGTTACAGGAATGCCCAGATCGGAAACTTTAATATCGCCGTTTGAGCCGATAATAATCTGCAACAGGTGCCCATTACCGTTAGCGCCGGTGCTTAATTTATTTGCAATGGTACCGGCAAACAATGTTTTATTAGCTGCTTTAACCCAGCCTGACTGAATGCTTCGCTGCCCCGGTAACACTTCGTTTAAATCTTTTAACGCTATGAGGTTCCTTTTACTTAACGAGGCAACAAAAATGTAAGGAGCGAGGTTTTCATTTGCGGAAGTGCCGCCTATAATATGATCTCCAATCACAGCCAGTGATGCGATGGAGTTTCTGTTAACCGGCATTCTTTTAAGTTCGGTGTTAGAAAGTGATACCTCAATACCAAATGATTCGGCCGGGGTAAAAAAAGTAAATTGCGTGTAAGAAGGAGTCGCCACAAAAGCAAGCGCAGCAAAAGTCAAAACCTTTATATATGCAACACTCATTTCTGAACTTTTTTAACAGGGTTAAATTTTATCAAAAATGGAATAGAGCGATCCTCTGAATCCCGCCGTCCGGCAAAGTATAAGTTACCTTCTTTATCCTTTACGTCGGAACCGGTAGCTTCACTCAACTCGCCTACCGGGTATTCATAAATAAAACGGTGTTTTTTTGTGGCGGGATCAAACTCCATTAATACCGTTTTATTCTCTACTACATAATTTCCATGTCCGCCAACTATATAATACAACCTGCCATTGTTGCCAATATTGAGGTTTGGAACATAAGGTTGCCAGGCTTCTATACTGGTTGTAGGAGGCGCCACACCGCCAAGGTCAACCACTTTGCCCATGCCATTCTTTTCCGGGTAAAAGGCAACGATCTTGGCGCCGTAGGTAATGATGTATATCACATTATTTTTTCTGTCTTTTGCATAGGCGGTAATGCCCGTAACAATCTTGCCCCCTGGCGTTCCTTCGAAGGCAGGCAGGCTGTTTCGCGCAAATAATAAACTGTCGCCATCTTTTTGGTACTTCACCAGCCGCTGCCGCCAGTCAACATAATAACAGTTACCCCACCAGTCGGTGAATACAACTCTGGGTACATGCGAACTACCCAGCCTGCCCAGATCCCGGATTTTATTTTTCACCGGATTATACAATATAAAGTGCGCTTGCGGATAGGTTACTCCATATAGGTTTCCTGTCGCAGGATCAATATCTATATCTTTAATGCTTTCATACTGCATGGCCATACCCAGGTTCGCCAAAACTTTTGTTTGAGGATGCCATTTCATAAAAAAGCCACCTGCATAACCTAAAGGATGATCCATCAGGTACTCTTCTTTCGACTCTCCGCCATCGGTAGCAAAGTACATATACCCGTCAGTGCCTTCAATGATTTTTGAATGAATCTTAGCC
>CAXTDO010000497.1:1456-5361 GCA_964242315.1 uncultured Flavihumibacter sp. | reverse complement strand
TGTCGATTCCTCATCTTCACACCACCATCATCAATAAAAAGAAAGCGCTGCTATTCGGCCCTTATGCCGGTTTCTCTACCAAGTTTCTCAAAAACGGATCGTTCCTGGATCTGCCGCTGTCTATCAGGCCTAATAATATCATTCCTATGGTGTCGGCAGGCCTTCACAATATCCCGCTAACAAAATACCTGATAGACCAGGTTCGTCAGTCGCCGGAAGACCGCCTGGAAGCATTGAAAGACTTTGTTCCTACTGCTCAAATGGAAGACTGGGTGCTGGAAACAGCCGGTCAACGCGTTCAGGTAATCAAAAAAGATGAAGAACAAGGCGGAATACTTGAGTTTGGAACGGAAATCGTAAGCGCTTCAGACGGCTCTATTGCTGCATTGCTGGGTGCTTCGCCCGGAGCTTCCACCGCCGTTTCAATTATGCTTAACTTATTAAAACTTTGTTTTAAGGATAAAATAGATACGCCGGAATGGCAAAACAAGCTGAAGGAAATGGTTCCATCTTACGGGCAATCCCTCGCACAGGATGAAAAGCTTTGTGAAAAAATAAGAAGTTATACCAGTGAAGTGCTGGGTTTGAATGTTCCTCATCCGGTTAATAATTAATGATAAATGATTAATGGTTAATGATTAACGGTTAGATGATGTATTACAAGTTGACTTAGAAATGTTTTTCGTTAATCATTAATAATTAACCATTCACTCCTCCACCGAACTTTCCAGCATTTTATCAGACAACTGTTTCTGCGCGCTGGCACCCATTTTTTTAAGTTCTTCCACCCTGTTGATGATGTTTCCTTTACCGGTGGAAAGTTGTTTAAATGCAGCATCATAAGCCTGATGAGCCTCGCCTAATCTTTTACCAACAATCTCCAGGTTTTCCATAAAACCTGAGAACTTATCGTATAAACTTCCTGCTTTATTGGCTATTTCTATGGCATGCTTGCTTTGCTGTTCTACTTTCCACAAATCGGCAATGATCTTCAAAACTGAAAATAAATTGGTAGGACTGACCAGCAGTATCTTTTTATCATAAGCATATTTCCATAACAGCAGGTCGGTTTTAACCGCTTCCAAAAAGGCCGGTTCGATAGGTATAAAAAGCAATACATAGTCCAGCGCCAGCGCATATTTGGGATAATTCTTTCTGCTTAATCCATCTATGTGAGCACGGATAGAGCGGGCATGTTCCGATATCCACTTCTTCTGAGAATCATTTTCAATACTTACGATATACTGTTCCCATGCCAGCAATGATACTTTAGAATCTATGATTACCTTGCGCTGGTCAGGATACATAATGGTTACATCCGGCTGCAGACCTTTGCCATTTTCATCTTTAAGAATGTTCCCTGCATTGTCTCTGATAAATTCCTGGAGAAAATATTCGCGGCCCTTGCTGAGGCCGCTGTTTTCGAGCAGGCTTTCCAGTATCATTTCACCCCAGTTACCCTGAATTTTATTATTGCCTTTAAGAGCTGTGGTTAAATTATTGGCTTCCAGACTTACCTGCTGGCTTGCTTCTATCAATCGCTGCACTTCTCTTCCAAGTGAAAAGCGTTCTTTACTTTCTTTATCGTAAGTATCTTCCACTTTTTGCCGGAACTCACCAAGTTGTGTTTTAAGCGGTGTAAGAATAGCATTCAGCTTTTCTTCATTCAACTGTGTAAATTTCTCGCTTTTTTCTTCCAGGATTGCCTGCGCTAAATTCTTGAATTCAAATTTAAAATGGTTTCCTAGCTGCTCCATTTCATTTTTCTGATGTAGCAGTTTCTCTTCTGCAGCCTGATATTTTGCCTTAAACATGGCATGCTGCGTTTGAAGTAATTCGTTTTCCTTTTGATAGCGTTTGGAAAGATGGTACTGCTCCTGAAGAAAACTTAACTCACTTGTAGCTTTAGCACATTGTTCAATCAGCGATTCTTTTTCTGATTGAAGTATTTTATAATCCTGCTGCAAAAGGTTAAAGGCCTTTACCCGCTCCTGCAGTCTTTCATCAATGGTAGTGAGCTGGTTAGCGGTGAAAGCACGGTGTACCAGCCATACTATAATGCCTGTTAAGCAAACCGCTACTATAAAAAGTGTTAAACTGAACATAATACCTACCGAACGCTCATACAGCGGAGATTTGAAACATTATTTGCATTAGTTGATTATCAATTAAGAAATAGCAGGTACAATAAAATATACCGGTATCAGTTTTTTTTATACCATTTAGCTTTTTGAGGGTATAGAATATCAAAAGCCGTTTCATAACCTGCATCTGAAATGTTTACCAGCTTTCTTTCAAAATTAGTTTTTCTTATCTGATACACTAAAAATCCAATGGCTAATGTTGAAGCAACCCCAATAGCAATCTTATATGTTTTCATCGTTAGTATTATTAAACAATATTAATGATAAAATCAACCCTTTGGTTCAATTGTACTGTTAAGAAAATACAGTTTCTACCCTAAAACGGTTACTGCTATCAGCGATCAGCCGTCATCTGTCAGTACGTCGGCAGGAAGTATATTAGGCTTTCATCTGCTGATAGCTGACGGTTGATAGCTGAGATTTTATGGGCGCACTCTGGTTTCAACAGCCTTATGCCCGCTTCCAGCTTGTTTCTTTTCGGGGTAGTACGCTCATTAGCCAGAACATAAAGCATACCGCAATAAAAAATAAAGAGATTAGTATGATAGAAAACTTGCTAATGGCCATTTTATAAGCTAAACTTACGTTGGAATAAGTAACGGCATGTTGCAGGCTTTTCAACATGGCCGTGTTTTCTATTATATCAAAAAGGCCGGCTACAAAAATAAAGTACGAAAAAAACACGCCAGCTTTTATGAATATATTATTTTTTGTAAGGGCAGACATAAACCGGCAGGTGGTACTGATAGCAAGGCAATAAATTACAATAAAAATATAATCGATATAAATGCTTTTTAATAGCTTATCTATCTTACCATTTTGTGTCCATAAAAGTATGAGAGAAGCTGCTGTGTCTGTAGTTTTCGCCATTTCATATTGTACAATTTCAGCAGGCTTCAATGGAGCCAGGTAATGCTTTATCAGGAAATTAAACATTACAGCTACAAATAGAAATATCCAGAACCTCCATTTTAATTTATTAAGAATGGCAGTATCAGATGGCTCCATGTTTACATTTTATATGTTTGCATTGGAAAATGCATGTTAAAATAATAAATTCATTTGGTATTACCATCTTCAGCGCACTATTTTAGTAATATGGTAGAAGGCAGCTTAGTCAGCAATGTTTCCATACTTATCACAATTTGACAGATATTGCTGTCTATAATTAATAAATCCTGGTGCTACGCAAAATTTTAAAAAAATTATTTCAAAAGCCAATAACAAAATTTGCCCTTAGTGTTTCTTCCTCTCCCAGGAAAGAGGTTGTTTTTACATCGCTTTCTCAACTATTAAAAGATACTGAAGATAAGAAACTGGAAAAAGGTATTACTATTCCGTTTGACATCAATAACGGTAAATTCATCATCTTTTCAGACCAACACAAAGGTGCAGGTGATCTGGCCGATGACTTTCTTCCGGCAGCACCTGTTTACCAGAAAGCCCTGAAATTTTATTCAGACAATGATTTTAACTTTATCAACCTGGGAGATTGTGAAGAATTGTGGGAGGCGACTCCCAAGATGGTTATTGAAAAAAACGGATCGACTCTGTTTCAAGAGGCTACATTTCAATTAAAATCCCGCTATTACAGGGTGTTTGGCAATCATGATCTTGAATGGAAATATACGATCCAGCAAAACACTTATCTTAAACCGGTTTTTGGAGAAGCCTTGAAAGTGTATGAGGCCGTGTTGCTGCAAACTGTTTATAATAACAAAACATTTTCCATTTTTCTCACGCACGGCCACCAGGGCGATC
>CAXTDO010000497.1:0-1446 GCA_964242315.1 uncultured Flavihumibacter sp. | reverse complement strand
TCTTAAAAGTGATGGAAACGCTTTTAGCAAGTGGGTTGTAGCAGCTATCTGGACGCCCATTCAACGCTATCTCGCAATTCGTCTCGACAGTGTTTCCGATTCGTTCGGACTTATAGATAAACATAACATCATCATGTATGATTGGAGCTCCACACAGAAAGATATAATTTTCATATCCGGCCATACTCATAAACCGGTTTTCGCTTCCCTCGATCATATAGACCGTTTGAACAAACAACTATTAAGGGCGCGGGCAGAAAATAACGAGGTAGCAGTTGCAACGCTTGAGGCGGATCTGAAAAAAAGGGAACTTGAATATGCCGGTAAGAAGCAGTTAAAAACAATGGCTCATCCCAGTTATTTTAATACCGGATGTTGCTGTTTTAGTGACGGAGACATAACAGGTATAGAAATCTGTGATGGATTTATCCGGCTGGTTAAATGGCAAAATAAGGAAGGATCTGTAAAACGCATTGTGCTTGAAGAGTCGCCGCTGTTTTATATTTTCGACAACTTGTAGTTAAGTTTGAAGTAACGCATTGGATTGTAAGTGTTTTTTAACCACAGAGGATGCAGAGGAAACCCTCTGCGCCCTCTGCGTTTCCTCCTCTGCGTCCTCTGTGGTTAAAAAAACTGGTCGAAGGGCTGAAATGTATCACGTCAGTTTATCATTAACCAAATAACCGTTCGGCCTGCATTATCGATTCAGGTTTACCAACGTCTATAAAGTTTGAAGATGAATGATCAAAACTTTTAATGTCATTAGTCCTGGCAAGTTCAAGATAAAGCTCCACCATACTGAACTTTCCTTGCATGGAAATTTTTGAAAAAATTGCAGGACTAATAACATGAATACCGCTGAACGCTTTATGGTGCATGTTTTTTACACTTTTGCCAAGCTTTTTTTCACCCGTCTTTATGTTTTCCCAACCGCACAGGTTGTTGTCATCATCAAACAAAAAATACCTGGAGGTGGCTCTTTCGGTAGTTGCCAGGGTAGCTAACGGGCAATGCAGGCGATGGTATTGTATCATTGATCCCAGGTGCAAATTTGTAAGCACATCGCAGTTCATAAGCACAAAATCACCTTCCTGTAAAAACCAGGCGGCTTTATGAAGCCCTCCGCCTGTTTCGAGCACGGTATCCGTTTCGTCCGAGATAGTGATATTACTTCCCCAGCCTTTATTTGTTTCAATGGCTTCCATTATCTGGTCGGCGAAATGATGTACGTTAACGATCACTTCGTTGATGCCGTACTGCTGCAGGTATTCAACGTTTCTTTGTAGTAACGATTTTCTATTTACCATAGCGAGGGCTTTCGGGTGAAAGTCGGTCCATGGTTTCAGCCTTGTTCCCAATCCTGCGGCAAGTATCATAGCTTTAGTAGAGGTATGAGGTACGGGGTATGAGGTATGAGGTGTCAAATATTTGAATTTGTTAATGTAT